>JAEZDW010000414.1 GCA_023417955.1 Bacteroidota bacterium | reverse complement strand
CCGTAGTCTTGCTGATCCGCACTGCACGCCACTTCCTTCTAAAGAGTCGGGAACTTTTTTCGGGGAACTCCATACCGCACAGTGAAAACCTGTATATCTCAAAGACGGTTCTGAACCTTACATAAATCATGATTTTTTTGCCGGGAATTGTGACAAAAATGAGCTCCCGGAATGACTTTGATCACTCCTGCGCGGACCGGTAAGTGCGACATTTAGGTGACAATAAGAATGTCTGAGGCGAAGAAAATCCTCCCTCATTTAACCTCAAATGCATCTTTTATGGAACCGAAGAAAACTCCGCAAGCAGACCTGACGAACAAATCCTTTTTGTTCTTCAACATAGGTCTTGTGATAAGCCTGGGTATTACCATCATGGCATTTAACTACAAGGTGTACGACGATACTTCCGCGAAGGACCTTAGAACCGCTCACAAGGTTGTTGAGGAAATGATTGAGCCACCCGTAACGGAACAGCTACCGCCTCCGCCGCAACAGCAGATAGAACAACCACAACTCATCGAAGTACCTGATGAAAAGAAGATTCAGGAGGATATCAAAATAAACATGGATATCGAAACCCACATGGATAAGGTGGTTACCGAAGTTCAACCAGTCGCCCTTCCTGTGGTTGAAGAAGAAAAAGAAGATCCGCACGAGATCTTTATCGTGGTTGAAGAAACGGCAGCACCTATCGGTGGAATGACGGCCTTTTACGAGTACGTGCTTCAGAACCTGAAGTATCCGGCTCAGGCACGACGTATGGATATCGAAGGAAAGGTGTTCGTGCAGTTCGTGGTTGAGAGAGACGGATCAATTACAGACGTGGTAGCAATTAAGGGCATCGGGGCCGGATGTGACGAAGAAGCTGTTCGCGTGGTAAGCCAGTCACCGAAATGGAAGGCTGCAAAACAACGCGGAAGATCAGTACGCCAACGGATGGTTTTACCGATAACCTTCAAGATGAACAGAAATTAAGGCACCTGAATAACTCCAGGCCTTAACTTGAGTCGCAAGCACTGCCGGACTACTGAAAGAGGGATCAGGAACTCCGGTTAGTGCTTGTTGTTTTCCCGGTGGTCTTCAATAATGGTATTGAGTTCCTCGTGTGAAAATCCAAGTTTTTCCGCGACCATGGCAATCAGCTCTCTCTCGGCGGGTGCAAACTCGCCGTCAACGTGCGCGAGGTCCAGCATCTGCTGCAACTGCACTTCACGTTCATCAAGATTTTGCGGAATAAGATAGACATACTCATTCGCGCGCTGCAGCATGACATTCAGGCGATCAAGAGGGATGCCGTTTTCGTAAGCGATTTTCGAGAGGGCTACCCTTTCGACTTCCATGATTTTTCCATCCGCGGCGGATAGTGAAACCAGATTTCGGAAGTGTTCAATCTTTACAGGATTCACAGAAGAGGAGTTTAAAAAGTGTGACTAAAATAATACTATTTGGAGAATAATCAAGAGAAGTCAATCGCTCACCACCCCCGGAAAAACTTCAATTAACATGAATATCTGACACGCGTGATGACCCGGTTCGTTATTTCGATAGCTTGCATTAACGATCCGTTTTCCTATCCTATGAACTTTGATTCTTCCTGCGGGATTCGCGGTGTTGTACTGGCAACGATTACGGTCGTGTTAACGCAGTGTGTATACGCGCAGACAATTCACGCAGCGCATTCGGGGTCAGCCTACAACCCGGGTCGGCGGATCAATTCAGTCTACGATGATATCAACCCCGTTCTTTCAGCGGACGGAAAGTCCTTATACTTTGGACGAAAGCACGCTCCAACAAACAAGGGTGGACGTCGCGATCCCGAAGATGTTTATATCACGCAATATGTAAACGGCGAATGGAGCCCGGCTGCAAACGCAGGATCAGATTTGAATACGGAGGGTGCCGACAACATGTGCGCGGTGACTCCCGACAACAAGAAATTGTATTTTTTTGTCCGGCGAAACGGCAATACAGGCTATTTCGGATACCGCGAACGCACAGTCTCGGGATGGTCTGAGATGAAGCACAGCGGTCTTGAGATCACCAACCGTTCAGATTACCTGGAATCATGTCTTGCTTTCGATGAGCAAGCCATCGTGTTTACTGCGAATACAAAAGAAAACCTCTCTGCGCAGACTGATTCCGATGAGCGCGATATCTATGTCGCTGTTCGCAAGCCTGATGGAACCTGGGCACGCCCCGTGAATCTCGGTCCACAGGTGAACACTGCCGGCGACGAGTACTCCCCGTTCCTCGCGGCCGATGGCAGAACGCTATACTTTGCGACTAATGGTCGCGGTGGCTTCGGCGGTGTCGACCTGTTTGTTACAAGACGCGTTGGCGACGGCTGGACCGAATGGACACCCCCTGTAAACCTCGGTCCAGAAATCAACTCACCGGAGTTCGAGGGTTACCTGTCATTGCCAATCCGGGGAAACAGGGCACTATTCGTAACGCGGCATCGAACCATAAGCGGCACCGATATTATGGCTGCTACATTACCACAGCACCTGTTGCCATCGCCGGTTTCACTTGTCCGGGGCATTGTTCGCGACGACAAAACGAATGCTGAAATTCGTGCAACGATCACGATAAAATGTATTCATGAACACCGGCAGTTCACAGCAGCGAATTACGCGGTGGCGGCCGAACCAGGCGAAGTCGTTGAATTTACAGTTCAGGCAGACGGATACTTCACGAAAGTCGAAACCATTTCGGCTCCGGATCTTGGTGTTGGCCTCATTGAGCAAAACATTCAACTCACGCGCATTACATCGGCAGGAGTTTTTTCGGGTCCGATATTTTTCGATGCAGGAACAGCTGCCTTAAAACCCGAGGTGCTTCCCGTATTGGACAGTCTCGTTGGCGTGCTTCGGATGAACCCGCGAATAACAGTGGCAATTCATGGCCATACCGACAATCGAGGCACAATCAGGAAGCTGCGCGAGCTTTCACGAGAGCGCGCAAAGGAAGTGAAAGCATATTTCGTGGCCCGGGGCATCGGACAGCAAAGAATTCGATTTAAGGGCGCGGGCCCTGCGCAACCGATTGCCTTGAACGACAGCGAAGTTAACCGCAGCAGGAACCGCCGCGTGGAGTTTTATTTTGTGAATTGAAAGTGGATAAACCCCTTTGCGAAGTACCGAATTTTAGTAATATTGACACTGGTCAAACGAGCGACGAAAATTAAATACAAACCGAAGTGAAGATTCTACTTGTTGACGACGAACCTCTCGATCTTTTCATAGCAAAAAAACAGCTTAGTCTGGAATTTGATGTAGTTGCATTTTCGACTTCAACGGAGACGCTCGCGTGGGCTAAAGAAAACAAATTCGACATCGCCCTTATCGATTACTATCTGGGTCCCGATCTCGGCTCAGAAGTCCTGAAAAGTCTGGTTGCTGAAAGAGGAAAAGATTTCAAAGCATTTCTCCTGACGAACTTTGTCGACCCCCAGCAGGTACTTGCCCTTAAAGCCGAGGGTTTTGACGACGTCATCTTCAAGCCTCTCAATAGCGAAAAGCTAAAGGCCCACCTCAATCAAAATGAATAAGGCAAGCGGATTACGCCTGCCTTGAAAGGAAAATCTTAATGGATTACCGTGGATCACTGGCTCCAGCTCGTTGGGCTGATATTCTTGGCTGCACGCAAAATATCCCGACGCGAAACCTGTCCAAGCAAGATACCATCTTTCACCACAGGCAAGCGGCGCACCGGTGAATTGAGAAACTCGGTTGCTGCTGCTACGATATCACTATCGTGCGATAGCGTCTTTACCTTTCTCGTCATGTAGTCAGAAACCCGCGGCGAATTATAAGGCTGATTGTGGTATGCCTGGTCTACGATAATCCTCAAACAGTCCTTTTCTGAAATTATCCCCACCAGCGCACCGGCCTCATCAAGGACGGGTCCACCCGAAATGCGTTTCTCAATAATCATGTTGATAACCTCATCGATCGATTGGTCGGGCCTGAATGTGATCAGGTTCTTCAACTCAACCATGTATGCCTTAACCGATTCATATCGCGGCATTTCGGCGTTTATTTGCTCTTTGGACTTAAGGTTGGGCGTAAAATTCATGTTCAAACGGAGTTGGTTGTAGGGTAATTTAAAAAAACTTATCGAATAATAAAAACCCATGGCCGGCGCCTGCGTTCGTATGTCGTGGCCCCCCGGTACAACCTTATGTCTATGCGCAACTGTTGGCACCATAATACAGGAGGTGAAAAAACATGAATCAATTAAACTCCGACAGTCATGAAAGCGCTAATGTTC
>JAEZDW010000410.1 GCA_023417955.1 Bacteroidota bacterium | reverse complement strand
GTATTGCATCAAGTCCTTTAACACGCGTCATCATTTCTTCAACACCTCGTCTGATGGAAGTACCGATTCCCTTTTTCCAGTCTGGATTGTTAATGAGGTGAACCGGATAGGTTTCGAGTAGTTCCCTATGGCTCTCGTGATTCGATCCGAGCACTACCATGACATGTGATACGGGAGACGAAAGGGCTTCTTCAACTACACGAAGAAGAAGGGGCTGGCCGTTAATTGGAAGCAGCTGCTTTGGACGACCCATGCGCCGGGATTCGCCGGCAGCGAGTATGACTATGCCGATGTTTTTCATACGTTACAACGGTTCGGCTGATGCAAAATCTTTTTCGGAGATCGTTCCGCCTTCTGTATTGTCAGAGTCATACACGATTTTCCATGTGTTACTTTCTTTCTTCAGGTAGACCTGGAATTTGCTGTACAGTGTAGCGGGATTTCCCGTGTTGTCGCGAAGCGTGATTTTGAAGATGCCCTGCTCAAAAGCTTCGTCTTTTTCGTGAATACGTTTCGTAAACCGCAGTTCTATATTGGCCTTAATCCGGTAATTTTTATTGAACTGATTTTCCCGGTGAATATTCATGCGGTATTCACTGAAGTTGAAGATTTTCATTTCGTCGACAGGCACGCGAACAACGTCCCTGGAATACACGGACATGAATTTGTCTGTGTCAAACGAGTTGTATCCCTCAATGAATTTCTTCCAGACCTGGGAATTGATTTCTTCTGCGACTGACTGTGCCTGCGCGGAGATCGCGAAAAGCATGACAGTACAAAGGGTCAAAATTTTCATAAGGCTCCGGTTTGGTTAAGTCCTTAAAATACAAACTAACCCCTTTTTCTAATATGATTTCTGTCACAAATTAACCCGCGGCCTGCCGGTTATCGGGATCCTGCACGAAAATCTGTCGGAAAATTTGACCGTCGCGCGGATCGCGAAGGTGAATCGGGCCACTGCGGTATTTTAAAAACCCACCGGAACGCGACGAAAAGCGGCTTTTTATTTCACTGACAATAGATAGTGCGATTTCATCAGGTGTTTCTGCACCAATATCGAGGCCGATTGGTGAATGAATTACTTCCATTCGTTCAGAACTAACCTCTATACCATCATTTTTAAATTCTGAAAGCATCTTGTCAAAACGCTTGCGAGGACCGAGAATCCCGATGTACGGCGTTTGTGAATCCAGCAACTTCTTCAATACGTCGCGATCATACTCGTAGTTGTGCGACATCAAAACGCATGCAGTGTATGGTGTGATCCGGAAATCGCGCTCAATGAATTTTCTGTCGCAAAGCGAAAGTTTATCGGCGTCGGGAAAGAACACCGGTGCAATATGCGCGACACATTCATCGGTTACTTCAACATCCCATCCGAGCATTTTTGCAAACTGGCTCACAGGGCGCGCATCGAAACCGGCTCCGAATATCATCAGCTTGATGTTCGGAGCAACGAGTTCGAGGAAAACCTCGACGTCGTACGCTGTTGACTCGTATTTCCGGGTCTCCGTTTTCCGGTGTTCATAAATTTGTAGCAAGTCGCTCTTGATGCGATCTGTTAATTCATGATCAGATAGCCATGACATCAGACTGCCATCGGGCGCCATAATAACTTTTTCGGCAAGCATGGAGCCGTGAAAAACAGTTGCGATAAGCCGTGGCTCGTTTTTGGTAGTAAGTTCTTCGAATAGCTGAATCGGGTTGTGTCCATCCGGAACCACCGGTTCGATCAGTACGTCAATCACACCATTACATCCCAATCCGATCCCCAGTTTTTGATTGCTTTCTTCCCTGGTATCGTAAGTTACAGTAATGGGTTCGCGCGTATGCATTACCTGGCGTGCCTTCCGGAGCGCGTCTCCTTCGAGGCAACCTCCGCTTATGGATCCAACCCACTTCCCGTTATCAGTGATGAGCATTCGGGCGCCAGGACTTCTGTATGAGGATCCGCTTACTTTGACGACGGTCGCGAGCGCCGCCATCTGCTTGCTGAAGTCAATCGCGCGATATGCGTCAATAATAGCTTTAAATTCCTTCATAACATTTCATTTTACTTTCGCTGCGCTTTCACTTCGGCGGGCGTTACCGCTGCGCCTTTATTTCCCCAGGTGTTCCTGATGTAATTCAGGACATCGCTTACTTCTTCATCAGAAAGGTCATACCCGGGCATGTCACCGTTGTATGTTTTTCCATTCACAGTAATCTCACCGCTCACGCCGTACAGTACCTGCTGAACAGAGCGATTCTTGTCGGCCATCAGGTAATCGGATTTTGCAAGAGGTGGATAAACACCCTCAATGCCCTCACCGGTATCCATATGGCAGGATAAACATTGTGCGGCATAAACATCTGCACCACGTGCAATACTGGCCTTAAGATCAAATTTTTGTTGGAATGACATCACTGTCAATGTGCCTACGGCTGCAATAACCGTTAAGTAGATTATTCTTCTGCGCATTATTATACTTGTTACACTTCTTCAAGTTTGAAAGGAAGTCGTCGGATTCGCTTCCCGGTTAAATCGAAAATCGCATTTGTTAACGCCGGCGCGAAAGGTGGCAGAGCGGGTTCACCCACACCGCCGGCTTTCTCATCATTGTCCATGATATGAATTTCAATTTCGGGTGTATCTGTAATCCGGGGCATTCGGTATGTATGGAAGTTCTGCTCAACGGCCTTTCCGTCTTTGAACGTTGTCTCGTGCGTTATCGCAGCTCCAAGGCCCATAACAATACTTCCTTCAATTTGCGCCCTGATAATATCAGGGTTGACATACCAACCGCAGTCCATGACGGCCCAGACCTTATCAATCTTTAGTTTTCCATTCGCACCTTTTGAAACTTTAACCACTTCGCCGACGATACTTGCGAAACATTCAGTGATTGCAATACCGTAGCCCTGGTTTTTACTTCTGCTCTTCCAACCGCTCGCTTCTTCAAGCTTCGCTGCAAGTTTGTGGTACCGCGCGTTCCAAAAATGTTGTTTGCGAAATTCGAGTGGATCTTTTCCGGCAGCGATAGCCATTTCATCGATGAAGCTTTCGTAAGCAAATCCGTTAGTAGAAGAGTACACAGATCGCCACCACATTACAGGGATTGGTGATTCGAGTGGTACGTCGCCGAAACTGTAATGCGGAATGCTTTCAAGATAGATTTCAGGCAGCCCTTCCGTTACGCTGCTGTTGTAGGAGAGTTTGTCGGCACCGCGGTCCTGATGGCCCATATTCTGGCCGGCCATCACCGTAGATAACGATTCAATTTGCCCGCCTTCGTTAAGGGCGCCTTTAAGCTGATACACCATACCGGGGCGGAAAGGTCCCTGCGTCATATCGTCTTCACGAGTCCAGACTACCTGCACCGGAGCATTAACCTCTTTAGAGATAACCGCGGCTTCATGTGGATAATCAAGAAAGGCTTTCCTTCCGAAGCCCCCTCCAAGGAAGGTCATGTTAACGGTGAGATCTTCCGTTTTTAGGCCAAGCATCTCAGCAACATCTTTTTGCACCCAGTCAGGTCCCTGAATAGGTCCCCATATCTCACATTTGTTGTCTTTAAAGTGGGCGATACAATTCACAGGTTCCATGCAGCTGTGTGACTCATATGGGGTCTCATAGACTGCGTCAATTTTTTTCGCGCTTTTCGTGTAAACACGTTCCGGATCGCCCTTTGTCTTAAACATCAAAGGTTTCGCGGTAAGGCTCTCGCGCATCGATTTGTACAGCGTCTCCGTATCGTGGTGAGGAAATCCTGTGTCATCCCATTCAATCTTCAAAGCCTTCCGTCCCTGCATCGCAGACCAAAGGTTGTCTGCAACGACCGCTACGCCCTCGCGCTTATGCGAGAAGACATTCATTTGGATCTTCAACACATGCTTCACGCCCGGCACAGCTTTGGCGCCGGAGTCGTCAAAGGATTTCACTTTGCCGAGAAATCTGGGGTTTCTTTCAACGACGGCATAAAGC
>JAEZDW010000400.1 GCA_023417955.1 Bacteroidota bacterium | reverse complement strand
GATCCGATGACCAGCACACAATACCGGCGTTATTCAATGAAAAATTTCCCCAGTACAACGTCGTCAATCATGGGCAGCTGGCGTATAACACGCGCCAGGAAGTCGATGCGCTGATTTCAATGTATAGTAAAAAGGAGTCTGCTGATATTGTCATATTCTATGATGGTGTCAACGATGCTGCGTTTCTTTGTCCCTCAGAAATCAACGAGCTTCCTGCACACAGACTGGTCCCCATGTTCAGGAACAAAATCTACGTACCGAAATCGGCGTATGTAAAGGAAGCATTGAACAAGGCGTTCCTCGAGAACATTCTGCTGCTCATGAACCGTTTTCGTGAACCCGGAAAGGGTGAGTCGCCGTACGATTGTATCAGCAATCCTGAAAAGGCGGAAGAAATTGCAGAAATGTTTATGCTCAACTGGGAGATGGCGCATGAAATCGTCACAAGCCGTGGCGGTCAATTCATCGCGATACTTCAACCTGCGGCACTTGTCGGTAATCCCAAGGTGGATCACCTGAAAATAGACGACGACCTTAAGGCGAACTTTTCCGACATCTATGTACGAATTCAGAAAAAGATCGCTGAACGTCAGCATCCGTGGATCTTCGATTTGAGCAGCGTATTGAGCAAGGACGAATACATCTATATCGACTGGTGTCACGTCTCCCCTAATGGTAATGCGATTGTTGTAGAGAATCTCACGAACATCTTTCAACAGATGGAAGAGTCTGGTTCGTGACTTGGTGCTGCGTCCTCTTACTGAATTCTAAAGCTTAAGCTTCTTGAAAATCGATTCAGGTATGGCGCAAATGATTACCATGATGTAACGCCACATCCAAAGCACGTAGGTTACATTGCGTCGTTTAATGATCGCGCGATAGATTGCGGCAGCTGCGCGTTGTGGCTCAGCAGTTAAAGGACCCGGTGTTTTCATTCCATCAATCATGCGCGTCTTCATAAAACCGGGTTTTACCGTCAGCACATGGACGTTGCTTTTAAAGAGTCTGTTGCGCAGACCGGAGAGATAGGCAGTGAAACCTGCTTTGGCACTACCATAAAGGTAATTACTCTGTCGGCCACGGTCACCGGCAACGGAACTGATACCCACAATGACGCCGCTTCGCTGCCGTTCAAAATCGTTGGCAACGATGTTCAGAATGGAAACGGCACCGGTGTAATTACTGTCTATTATTCGTGCTGCCATGCTCCAGTTTTCCTGAGCCTCTTCCTGCTTTCCAAGAAGGCCAAAGACGCAAATGACGATGTCTGGTCTTTGACTCAGCGTATTGTAGAATTCGGCATGACTTTCAAAATGCAGCGCATCAAACTGCCGGAACTCAACGGGAACCCGGTAACGGATGTGTAAGTCGGCGGCAATGATATTGAGCTGATCCATGTCACGTCCGGCGAGCACGAGCGAATAATTTCTGGAAGCAAACTCCGCCGCGAGGGCTACAGCCAGATCGGATGTCGCTCCCAGGATAAGTACCGTTCCGTTTGACGCACGTTGTTCCATTTTTACTTCCTGGTGTAGACTTCGATGTATGATATTTCCGGAATTCGGGGTGCAAGAAACTTGTCTTTCAAAACGTAATGTTCTTTGATGCAATCACGAACCTCGTATGGATAAAACTGATTCACGTTTGGAATGTCTTCAAACAGGATTACATCGTATTCGCGGCGTCCCACTTTATCACAAAAGTATTCCACTTCACGATCGAAGAAGGATACGCCTTTGTGAAACCAAAGGGGAAAGTCTGCACCTTTTTCCAGTTCCAGATTAAAATCATGCGCCAACGGTGTCAGTTCAGACATATTCAAAAACCTGACCCCGGGCTTTTGCATTTCGGGCATGTTTCGAAGTCGCGCGATACCTTCAGCGGTACCTTCTGGTATGCGTATGCGTTTGAACGATGCCACGCCAGGCGGGACGATCCAATTTGACCGGCTGTAACTCATCGTGTCAGTCGAAAGCAGGTATGTTCGTTTCGAGATCACGTTCTCGCGGTCGCCGTGATCTTTGACAAGCAGAGACTCAACACGCTGCTTGAGAAAGCGCGTCCAGAACGTGCCCGACCACCACAGGCAAATTAGAATTGAAAAGACTGCAAGCGTTAGTCCGTGCTGCAGGCTGAGGCTCCTCAGGAAGAAAAATCCGATGAATGCGAATGCAAAACTATGGAAGTAGATGTTGCCGTCGATCGGGGTGTAACTGGTAACCTGAATGACTGATGCCTGTCCAAGTATGCAGAGTGTTAGTAACGCGAAGAGCAGGAACCGCTTCTGTGTTTTCCACTCCTTTAGTTCGCGGAAGTGCAGGAAGAGTATTGCAACAAAAAGCAGCAGATACAGTTTGATCATCTGCGACGCGCCCAGAAACTCGTTTACGATATCAAATTTATCGACACGGGCGTAATGGGGAAATTGTCCCATGTTAAACCAGTATCCGAATTCATATTGAAGAAACGGCACAATCAGCAAAGCCATACTGGCGACATATCCGCCGACAAAAAAAAGTGCCGTGCGGAATTTTCTTTCAAAGACGAAGTCGAAGATCACCAGTGCAACTGCGATCATTGCTCCAAGCGCACCAGTGTCCTGTTTGGTAAGGAAGCTAAATGCCATGAGGAATGCGCTTACCACAAGCAGCCACGGCTTGCGGGCGCTTTGTTCTTTCAAGATCTGGCTGCACAGAATGCATAGCGAGGCAATCTCAAATACTACAACGAGGTGGTTATACCATGGCCAGAAATTGAACATGGAATATGACAGGCAAAATATCAGCACGGCCAGAAAACGTATCCCTGATGGCACGTGAAATACATTCAGCAGCGCCCGGAACAGGAGCCCCGAACCTATGTTCACCGCAGACTGAAAAATCAGCAGCGTAAAGACGTATGGGCCGAATATTTTGAAGAAGAGCGCCGGTAACACCCAGAATCCATATCCGACGGGAGATCCGAAATCACGATAAGGGATCTCGCCGTTCGACATGCGAAATGCACCCTCCCATGCGAGGAAAAGGTTAATGCGATAGGGGTGTGTAAACAACAGCGGTATCAATGCCGTTATGATAATAACCGCATATTCTAAAACAGAAATTTTCCGATCCGTCAGCGTTGATTTCAGCAAGCTCATTTTATCAGTTTCTTAGCAGCCACTACCCTGTACCAGGGTGGCAGGAACAAAACAAGTATGAATATATGTAATACTGTTACAATGATCCAATTGTCATAACGCACGGCCCACTTGCCTTTTTCAATTGCATTTTCCACCATCGGCAACACAAATACAAGTCCTGCAACCGCAATGATCGCCGTGGCGATGGCAAATATCAGATAAGAATTCTTCCGCACAGCGGTTTGGATAGTGGAAAAGTGGGTTCTGACAAAATCGAGTGCGATCACAATCACCCAGGGGAACATCAGGTTCAGCAATCTGATCTCGTTAAAAATTCCGCCGAGAAAGGTGGTCAGGAAAATCAGGGCTAGCGTAAAGATCGATGTTCTGTAATAGAACCGGAGTTCTCCAGGGGCTGAGGCCAATTGTTTCCGGTATGTCGAAACGTGATAAAGAAAAGGAAGCCAGCAAAATCCGAATGTGAGGAACGAAAAACCGACTACCTGTGCAGGATTCGCAAGGTTCCAACG
>JAEZDW010000349.1 GCA_023417955.1 Bacteroidota bacterium | reverse complement strand
TTGCTATGGTTCGTTTGCGGAACCTGTATGCAACTGATTAGGATACTGTATGCAACTTATATTGATCTATATTCAACCCCGCGAAAGCTCTATGCAACGGCATGCACAACCCTTTTGCGCAAGTCGTTGCGTGTAGTAACATCGGTGTGTGGAGTTTGTAGAATTCCGAAAAAATGTTTATCGATTGGGCCGTAGTCTTTTCGCACAGAAACCACGGAAGACACAGAAGAGATACAGAAGAGAGATACATGGAACCTGCAACGCGTATTTGGAAATGTATTTGTTCGTTGTGTCGGCTTTAGTTTCAAGCTGCGAGCTGCAGGAATAGCTTCTGGCAGCTGGCTTCTGGCTACTGGCTGTGACTGCTAGTGTTATGGGTAAGCTTCAGTTTCAAGCTGCGAGCTGCAAGCCGCAAGTTTGATTTCTGCCAACTTAAATGCCAATGGTTCTGAATGATGGTAGCTTTTTTTAACACAATGAACTCCCTCAATTATAAATTATAAATTTCCTAATTAGAAATTACTCGCACGCGCGAAGTCGTTGCGTGTAGCAACATCGGTGGTTGTGGAGTTTGTAGAAGTCTGAAAAAATGTTTTAATGATTGGGCGGTAGCTTAGTAGCTTAATTTTTTTTCGCACAGAAACCACGGAAAACACAGAAGAGACACAGAAGGGGTTAGTTCATGAAACCTGGACCTGCAACCTGGAACCTGAAACCTGAAACCTGAAACCTGTTTTTATTTGGCGTACCCCAACACCTTCAACATACTTTCGTGAGACTGCTCTGGAGCGAACAAACGCGTAATGATTTCGCCGTCTTCATTGCGATCGATAAGCACATGCTTCGGTTCCGGGACAAGGCAGTGTTGAATGCCGCCGTAACCGCCAAGTGATTCCTGGTAAGCACCGGTGTGGAAGAATCCGATGTAAAGTGGTTCTTCGTCGTTGATCATAGGAAGGAACACTTCACCGGTATGTGCTTCGGAGTTGTAGTAATCCATACTGTCGCAGGTGAGTCCGCCCATGTTCACTTTATGATAAGGATCGTCCCACTTGTTGATGGCGAGGAGTACGTATTTCTGGTTGAGACCCCAGGCGTCGGGGAGGTGTGTGATGAAGGAGCCGTCGATCATGTACCAGAGCTCTTTGTCGTTTTGAAGTTTCTGATCGATAACGTTATACAGTACGGCGCCACTTTCTCCAACGGTATAGCTACCGAATTCGGTGAAGATGTTGGGAACGGGAACGTTGTTCTTGTCGCAGATCCACTTTACGTTCTCAACGATCTGCTCGATCATGTACCGGTAGTCGTAGTGGAACGTTAACGATGTTTTGATCGGAAAGCCGCCACCGATATCGATCGAGTCGAGCGTCTCGCAGATCTTTCGCATCTCACAATATTTGAAAACGAAACGGCTTAGTTCACTCCAGTAGTAAGCAGTGTCCTTGATGCCCGTGTTAATGAAGAAGTGGAGCATCTTGAGCTTTGCTTTGTCGCTCGTCTGGATTTTTTCCTTGTAAAAGTTATTGATATCGCTGTAGCGGATGCCAAGGCGAGACGTATAAAATTCAAACTTTGGTTCTTCATCGGCGGCAACGCGGATACCGATCTGGTAAGGTACTTTCACACCTTCTTCGTAGGCGTCTATCTCACCCATCTTGTCGAGGATAGGGATACAGTTGTGAAAGCCGTCGTTAAGCAGATCTGTAATGTAACCGGTGTACTGCGGCATTTTGAAGCCGTTGCAGATGATGTACGTGTCTTTTGTGATTTTACCTTTGTCGTAAAGCGACCGGACGATCGGGATATCGAACGACGAAGACGTTTCAATATGAACGTCCTTATTTTTCAGTGCCTCTTCGAGTACAAAGGAAAAATGCGATGACTTTGTGCAGTAGCAGTAGGTGTAATTGCCCTTGTATTTGAACTTCTCTATGGCGTTGTTGAAGGTTGCCTGAACAAACCGGATATTTTCACTTATACGCGGAAGGTAAGTCAGCTTCAGGGGAGTTCCGTACTGCTTAATGATGTCCATCAGAGGTACGTCGTTGAACAGCAATTCGTGTTCCCGGACTTTAAATTCTTTTTGAGGAAACTCGAAGGTTTGCTCAATCAGTTCACGGTAACTCTTCATCTAGGCCTAAAAACGTTTTTCGGTGTCCAAATACAATCAAAAAACCTGCGTGCGTTAAAAGTTTTTTCCATTACGAACAGAAACCGTGTGATAATGGTTTTGCCAGTAACGCTTTTTACAAAGGAGTGCAATATTGGGATAAATTTGCCATCTTTGCAATAATCCAAAAGAACGCATGAACAATCGCTTTTTCTGCCTGATTGCTCACTTTTTGCCGGAACTCTAACGGCGGACGGGAACCCTTTTTTCTTTATCGAGCCGTCCTCTCCAATTAGTTGAATGTATTATAAAAAACGCATTAGTCGTGAAAGAGCTAAAGATCATAGAAGTTAAGTCCGAAATCGGTGCCGGAACACGCGGTGCCAGCCTGGGTGTCGAGGCGATCAAAATCGCCAGCCTGGACATGAATTCCGATTTTTTTAAGCAACACCAGTCTGTTGAAGTTGAAAACGTGAACGAGTTGCTGTTCGATGGTGCAAAGCACAGCTACGCCAAATTCATCGATGGCGTAATGATCATGGAAGAACGGGTTTGCCTGGAGGTGTATGAAACGCTTTTTGACGAGTATTTCCCGTTAATCATGGCGGGCGACCACAGCACTGCATACGGGACGATAGCCGGTATCAAAAAAGCTTATCCGAAAATTCGCCTCGGTGTCATCTGGATTGATGCTCACGCAGATATCCACACGCCGTTTACCACGCCTTCCGGTAATATGCACGGCATGGCGCTGTCTATGGCCTGCGGAATTGATAACCTGGAATGTAAGGTTAACGACCCCCGCGGTGAAACACTCGAACTCTGGGAACAGCTCAAGAACGTGGGCATGCCCGGTCCGAAGGTGTACCCGGAAGATATTGTTTACGTGGGCGTTCGCGATCTTGAAAAGCCGGAGAACTATCTCATAAACAAGTACAACATCAACTTCATCGAAATCGAGGACATCAAGAAACACGGCGCAGATGTTATGGCAATCAAGGCGCTCCAAATGCTTGATCACTGTGATATGATTTACGTGTCGTTCGATGTCGACAGTATTGACAGCCGTTATTCCACCGGAACCGGTACTCCTGTTCCAAACGGTCTCACCGTAGAGGAAGCGAAACTGTTCAACGTTGAACTCGCGAAAGACTCCAAGATCTGCGCCTGGGAAATCGTTGAAGTCAACCCCACGCTCGACACTGAAAACCGCATGGCCGAAAGCGCCTTCGAAATCCTTGAGGCGACAGCCCGGTCTATCATCAGCAGGCCGGTGCTTGCCGAATAGAATGCAGGTGCAGAGTCGCAGGAATGCAGGTCAATGCGGAGTCGCCGGAAATACAGGTCAATCCAAAGTCGCCGGAAATGCAGGTCAACGCAGAGTCGCGGGGCCGCTGAGGTTCGCAGAGAATATTTTTGGATTGCAGGGCTTTTCTGGCGGAGGCTGGAGTTTGTCTTTTCTCACTCACATTGTTCTTACTATTATCCGTGCGGCTGTTCCCCTTTAGGGGTAAGGGGT
>JAEZDW010000319.1 GCA_023417955.1 Bacteroidota bacterium | reverse complement strand
TCCCAGTTCACCATCCGCAATCCGCGATAGATATATCCTTTCCGGTAGAGGTCGACAAATACATCAATAACTGCATCGTAGTAGTCGGGATCCATTGTGAAACGGGTCCGCTGCCAGTCGCATGAGGCGCCGAGTTTCTTAAGCTGTTCGAGGATGATTCCACCGTACTTTTCCTTCCATTCCCAGGCGTACTTCAGGAACTCGTCGCGTGTGATGTCTGCCTTGCGAATGCCGCGTTCCCGCAACATGGCCACAACCTTTGCTTCCGTCGCTATTGACGCGTGGTCGGTTCCCGGAACCCAGCACGCTTCCTTGCCTTCCATACGCGCCTTCCTGATCAGCACGTCTTGAATTGTGTTGTTGAGCATGTGTCCCATGTGCAATACGCCGGTTACGTTCGGCGGTGGGATCACTATTGTGTATGGCTCTTTGTCGGAGTTTGGTTCAGAATGAAAAAAACCTTGTTCGAGCCAGTACTGGTACCATTTGTCTTCTACCTCAGTCGGGTTATACTTAGTTGCGAGAGCCATGCTAGATGCTTAAAGAGCGGCAAAAATACAGAAAATGAGGTTAAAACCGAATGAAATCACCACTGCCAAAAGCGGGTGGGCTACTTCTTAAAGCCGGCAGGAATTGCACAAATCCAGCCATGAAACGATGACATCGGGGAAGTAGAGGTGGTAATCATTTACTGCATTCTGATCCGCCATTCCGGTGGATAGAGATTATTGATGCGTCCGGGCACTACATTCATCCAGCCCAGTGCAACTTCATTCCAGGCAGCCAGCGCGAATCCCTTCCGGGAATGGTTCATGTTCACGGTATCTTTTTTCAGATAGGCGATCGCATCTTCAAGCGTTAAGTCAATGCTGTCAAACTGCGACCTATTCAGATATACAGAAAGTGCAAGGGTATGCTCGGGAACAAGCTTGGTGTGCTTCTGCCTTGCCAGGAACGTTCCTGAATATAAAACTCGCAGCGTCTGCGACAGGTAATGAATAGTATCGACCCATGCAGCCGGGAGCATTTGAATGGTATCGTTCCGCTGGATGAATTGGAAGTCATCCGGATTAAGCCATTCAATGACTTCTGCGACAACATTCCGCGGTGCTGGTGTGAACGTCTTTTGTTTTTTACGAATCGCAATTTCATCGTGCGGATCATTCTTACGAATGACGGCCATGAAAAAGCCTTCACCTTTCACCCGATGCGGCATAAACCGGTACCCGTGAACAGGAGCATCACTGATTTCAACAATTCCCCAGTCGTCCTTAATAGAAATTGACAGGTAATCAACGTTATTGTGCGCATCCAGCCACCTGAGATTTTCTTCGTTTTCGAGTTTGTTGTACGTACACGTGCTGTAAATCAGGATACCGCCCTGACGCAATGACGGCCACACATCTTCGAGTATTCGCTGTTGACGGGCCGCGCATAG
Source organism: Bacteroidota bacterium (assembly GCA_023417955.1). Lineage (GTDB taxonomy): Bacteria > Bacteroidota > Bacteroidia > Cytophagales > Cyclobacteriaceae > Ohtaekwangia. The sequence goes on along the minus strand of JAEZDW010000319.1, from coordinate 4,733 downwards.
TTCAACACTTCGTTCCGACCACTCCTTCATGGCAGTTTCATCTTTGCGAAAAAGTCCTTCGCCGGAGCAGGGCGCGTCGACAACAATTACATCAAAGAAGCCGGGCAGATTCTGAAAATCCGATGCGTCATTGCTCGTTACCACAGCATTGGGGTAGCCGCTCTTCTGAACATTCTCAAGCAGGGTAGAGGCACGCGATCGAATTACTTCGTTTGTTACCAACAGGCTGTCTTTGTTCATCAGGTTCAGCAAATGTGTGGTCTTTCCTCCCGGAGCTGCGCATAAGTCGAGAATGCGCAATGCACCATTTGCAGGAACGTGTTGTAGGAAAGCCTGCTCAAGGAACATGGAACTCGGCTCCTGCACATAATATGCCCCGCCATGAAACGCGGGATCCAAAGTAAAAACCGGCCGTTGCGCGAGATAACGTCCGGACTCACACCATGGAATCCGCTCAGAATCAAGTTGAAGACTGGCGTCTGAATATTTTCTTTTGTTAAGTCTGATACTCACGGGGCCGGGCTGCCCGTGTGCCGCCTCGAATGCCGCGTATTCATCGCCAAGCAATCGCTGCATCTGTCCGGCGAAGGCGTGTGGAAATGCGTTTTGAGAACTATCCATCCGGATCAAAACTAACAGTTAAGAAGCAAATATCTTGTACCGAATCCTGACTGTATTGGGCATATCAAGTTGGTGAAAGGGTTTAAAAGCCCTTTCTTTGTCTGGTTCTGAATAACAAAAACTTCACCTATGAAAGGTTCGATTCCATCCGCTGCAAGTTGGGTCGAAGTTCCGCCTAATTCGGACTTCAGCATACATAATATTCCCTTTGGAATTTTCCGAACACAGGACGCAACAACTCAGGCAGGTGTTGCTATCGGTGCGTATGTGCTCGATTTGAATCAGCTCCACGTTGCAGGATATTTTAAAAAACTGGACTTACCACCGACTATATTCAGTCAAAGTTCTTTAAACGCATTTCTCGCATTGGGTCGTGATACAATTTCATCGGTTCGCAAACGCGTTATTGAACTCCTGAGCCGTGACAATGACGAACTTCAGCGCGATAAAGAATTGGTAGGACGTGCGCTTATTCCGCAGTCACAAGTGCTAATGCTGATGCCCGTCGACGTAAGGAATTATTCCGACTTCTACAGCAGCGAGGAGCACGCACGGAACGTTGGCTCAATGTTTCGCGATCCGAAGAATGCACTGCTCCCAAACTGGAAGCACCTTCCTGTCGGATACCATGGTCGCGCGTCATCAATATATGTTTCAGGCACGAACATCTATCGCCCAAACGGACAAATCAAAAGACCAGAACAGGATAATCCGGTCTTTGGCTCGTCACAGAAACTTGATTTCGAGCTGGAGACGGCATTCGTAACGTGTGGCGAAACACGTCAGGGTGACTGCATCACAGTGGCGGCATCGGAGGAATTTATCGCAGGCTTTTTGCTTTTTAACGATTGGTCTGCACGCGATATTCAGCAATGGGAGTATGTTCCCTTGGGACCGTTCCTGGGTAAGAACTTCGCCTCGTCTGTTTCACCCTGGCTGGTTACGCTTGATGCGCTCGAGCCTTTCCGTTCGGAAGGACCCCACCAGGAACCTGAGGTGCTGCCTTATCTGCGCGCAGAAGGAAAACGCAACTTTGATATTGTGCTCGAAGCTTCCATTCAACCGCGTTCCGGTGACGAGGTTGTGATCAGCAGGACGAACATGAAATATCTTTACTGGAGCGTTCATCAACAACTTGCGCATCATACGATCAACGGCTGCAACATTCAGGTTGGTGACCTGTATGCATCAGGTACCATCAGTGGTCCTTCGCCCGGATCTTATGGCTCGCTACTTGAGCTTACCTGGAATGGTAAGAAACCATTAACAATGCCCGACGGCACGGTGCGTACATTTCTTGAGGACGGCGACACTGTCATACTGAGAGCACATGCATCAAAGGGCGATGTACGTGTTGGTTTTGGTGAATGTCGGGGAACGATATTGCCTCCTGTAAACTACTAATTATGATCACAATTGAACCCGGGAAAATATCAACGCAGGCGCTGCATGCGGTGTTGCTGGGCGCTGTAACGCCGCGACCCATTGCCCTGGCAAGTACGGTCGACGTTGCAGGGAATGTGAATCTCAGTCCATTCAGCTTCTTTAATTGCTTTGGTTCTAATCCACCGGTACTGGTTTTCTCACCCTCGCGTCGCGTGCGTGATAATACCACGAAACACACATACGAAAATGTGCTTGAGGTACCAGAGGTTGTAATTCACATTGTCAATTATGCGATGGTGCAGCAAACATCGCTCGCGAGCACCGAATATGAAAAGGGTGTAAACGAATTTGTCAAAGCAGGATTCACACAGGTGGCATCAAACATTGTGAAACCACCGCGTGTGGCTGAAGCGCCGGTGGCGATTGAATGCAAGGTGCGGCAGGTGATTTCCACCGGAGATGAAGGGGGTGCCGGCAACCTGATTATCTGTGAGGTTGTTTTGATTCACGTGGACGAATCAGTCATGGGTAGCGATGGGAAAATCGATCCGGCAAAGCTAGATGTTGTTGCACGTCTTGGTGGCGACTGGTACGCCCGCGTCGGTGCGGAATCGTTGTTTAAAGTGCCGAAGCCGGTCAATACTACCGGAATCGGTATTGATCGCCTCCCCGAAGAAATCAGGCTGAGTAAAGTTTTATCGGGAAATGACCTGGGTCTGCTCGCTAACGTGGCGCAGATTCCGGAGTTTGATGAAGGCCATCCGGTCTTCAAAGAAGTATCCCGTGACGGGCTGCAACGACTTGAGGATCGCTTTCATCTTGCGAAAGCCCTGTTGGCGGAGAATCGTATAAACGATGCGTGGCAGGTGTTGCTTGCGGCATCAATAAAAAAACCGGGCTGAACCCGGTTTCTTGTTGTTATTCGCTGAATGATTAATCTCTGTACATCACAGCCTTTACCGCTTTGATTGTCTTTTCGACGTTTGGCAGGATAGCCTGAATGAGCGTCGGTGCATAGGGCAGTGGTACGTCAAAGCTGTTGATACGGTGAACCGGAGCATCGAGGTAATCGAACGCGTGCTTCTGCACGTGGTATGTGATCTCGGTCGCGATAGACGAAAGCGGCCATGCTTCTTCAACAATTACCAGGCGGTTTGTTTTCTTCACCGATTCCACCACAGTGGCATAATCGATTGGTCTAACAGTACGCAGGTCGATGACTTCGGCTGAAATGCCATCTTTTTCAAGTTCGGCGGCAGCCGCTAAAGCCACTTTCATGATCTTACCAAAAGAGACGATAGTAACGTCTGAACCCTCTTTCTTGATGTCTGCGACACCGAGCGGAATTAGGTATTCTTCCGTGGGAACCGCCATCTTGTCGCCGTACATGAGCTCAGATTCCATGAAAATGACCGGATCGTCGTCACGGATCGCGGTTTTAAGGAGACCCTTTGCATCGTATGGGTTTGAAGGAACCACGACTTTTAGACCTGGCGTATTTGCAAACCAGTTTTCGAAATTTTGTGAGTGCTGAGCACCAAGCTGTCCTGCGTTACCTGTAGGCCCACGGAATACGATGGGAACATTGTATTGTCCGCCAGACATGGAGAGCATCTTCGCGGCAGAGTTGATGATTTGATCAATTGCTACCAGCGAGAAGTTGAACGTCATAAACTCGATGATAGGGCGGAGTCCGTTCATAGCGGCTCCTACACCGATTCCGGCGAATCCCAATTCAGAGATGGGCGTATCCAGCACGCGTTCCGCGCCGAACTCATCAAGCATTCCCTGGCTCACCTTGTACGCGCCGTTGTATTCGGCTACTTCTTCCCCCATCAAAAAGATGCTTTGGTCGCGTCGCATTTCCTCGCTCATCGCTTCCCTTAGGGCCTCTCTAAACTGGATTTCTCTCATATCTTATATTGAAAAGCGCGTAAAAATAGTATTGCAGGGGTGATTCGGCAAACAAAAGGGGCGTTAAATTCCTTCGGTGGGGATTCGCCATATCAGGCGCAGAAGGCGGAGTTGCGGGTTTCGAAATCCTTCCATGTCTGGTAAATAAAAAAGGCTGTTCCGGAGTCCGAAACAGCCTTCTGTTTAAGTCTTTATGAATTATCTGAGAGCGTTTCTGAAGGTTTCAGTTGCTGCGAACTTGGCGAATTCAAGGTCAGCAAGTGCATCAGCTTTCAGAGAGCTGTCGGCCTGAACTGCGTTAGTCAGGTGCTTAACGACATCGTCCGCTCTGTCCAGACGGGCAGCTGCGATTGCCGCACCATAGTGTGCCAGCGCGAAGCTGTTGTCTTTCTGGATTGCGTCGTTGAAGCTGCTGGCTGCGTTTTGGAAGTCCTTATTGAGCAGCTGAGCAAGACCCTTGTTGAAGAGGTTCTTCACTTCGTCAGGAGCGTTAGACGTAGAACGAACGGCTGCAGCGTAATCAGCTTTGAAGATTTCAGCAGCGCCTTTTACGCCATTTACACCAGCTGCGTTGTCACCCTGTAAACCACCTGACAGGGCTTTGCTAGCGTGGTTGTAAGCTGCGTAAGGGTTGCCTTTAAGCATCTGAACGCTTGCGAGGTTGGCCTGTACTTCAGGAGCGTCCTGAATTCTGCCAGCCAGTTCAAGCTGAGCCTGAGCTTTGTCAGCAAGGGCAGTCGCGTTAGCTTCATTTTCCTGAGCTTGTGCAAGATATACAGCGCCCAGGTTGTTATGTGCATTACAGTTTGAAC
>JAEZDW010000313.1 GCA_023417955.1 Bacteroidota bacterium | reverse complement strand
GGTTGGACAGGAATGTGAGCACGGACGTGTCAGCGTTAGAAGTATCCGCAAGGAAACCAACGAGAGTCTCAAGAAGATCAAGGGTGCTTCTGAAGACGACGTCAAGAATGCCGAGGAACAGGTCCAGAAAATGACCGACGATTACATAGCAAAGATTGACGCATTAATGAAGAAGAAAGAAGCCGAGATAATGACGGTCTAGGCTCTGTCTGCGACATACTCAAAGTGCTTCGGTAAACCGGAGCACTTTTTTTGTATCCTGCTCAGACAGTATTACACCATTTGTGTGTAATTTTATTCATATCAATCCCTTCGTATGGAAACAGCCGGTTTTGGAGACAGAATGAAAAGAACAGGCAGAAAGGTACTTCGCATAATCCTGCTGCTGGTTGTTGCAGGTGTTGTCGGCGTCTTTAGTTTCTATTATTGGGGAGTTTATGAAACCGGCGTAATGGCAGGAAAAATTCTCCGCCTCAGCGAAAAGGGCGTCGTCTTCAAAACCTATGAAGGCAAGATTAATCTGGAAACATTCGGTGCATTAAAGGGTACGAGCCCAATCTCCGAGGCTTTTGATTTCTCAGTAGAGAAGTCGAATACCGAAGCGATTAAGACATTGCAGGAAGTTTCGCTAAGCGGCGAACGCGTGAACCTGCATTTCGTGAAACGGTATGCACGATTCCCGTGGCGGGGCGACACCAAATACTTTGTCACCCACGTCGAGCGACTTGGAAAGAATTAGTCGTTCTCCCCTTCCTACAGATACAATCCGGGTATCGCGGTGAGCCGCTTAACCTGATTTTTCCGGTATCTTCGAATATTAAAAATGTCCTACCTTAGTGTCTGAAGCACGTTCTCCTGAAAACGATGCTTCGACTCAAAACCGATGTATATTATTTGATTTTTCTACTCAGGCGCTATGGAAAGAAGAAACATCCCCGGAATTTACAATTATTGTGATCGATGGTGTGAGCGTTGTGAATTCACTACACGCTGCGCGGTATACGAAAGAGAAGGCTGCGGAATAAGTCACCGCGACCGCGCGCACCAGGGAGACCTGATCAGTTCAAAACATCACAACGTTCGGATCACGCCCTGCTCACTGCTCAAAGGAACAAAAGCTGTCAGCGTCTCTGCCGACTTCTTTTCAAAGAACGACAGTACAAGGGTTGATGTTGATCACACACATGAACCCGTGCACCCACTTCTTACGAAAAGTCTTTGCTATTCACGCGATGCACAGGAATGGCTATTAGGTTCGCCGCTCATTTCATACGCCGAATCACTCAGCGAAAAGTTAAGCCGCAATTTGCTGAGCGAAGCACGCGCACGCATCCAAATCGAAAAGCTTGAAGATTGCAGATTGGTTATCGCGTGGTACCTCCCCTTCATTCACAGCAAACTCGCACGCGCTATTAACGCAAACATGTGGGCCGACAAGTGGGCTGAGGAAAACGGACTCCAGAAAGACTCCGACGGTTCTGCCAAGATCGCACTAATCGCCATTGAAAGATCCCTGCATGCCTGGACTACCGTTTACGAAATGCTTCCCGAATGTGAAGACGCGGCGCTGAATTTTCTCGCAGCTCTTCAACACCTCGAAAACCTTACGAAAACAACTTTCCCAGGTGCATTATCATTTGTGCGACCCGGCTTTGACGACGTTGCCGTCACGGTATAACCAGGAAAAAGTCTGATTGAATGTTACGCAGACTTGCTACTCGAGGGTGCAAGCTGTACCTCTTGCTCTTGTTGTTTGTAAGACCGAAACTCTTTCCGGTATTCCAAACGCCACAAGAGAAGATTCGCGCGTGTGAGTAACCAAATGAACACCATCCCGGCGACTGCTATCGAAATAATTTTCATCAGCTGAAGAAGGCCTGCATACGAGGCATTTCCCGGAATGTTCCACGGCTCCTCTTCAATACAATAGTAAACTGAAAATCCAATGGTAGCAGCCACTATCGTTAGTGTCGTTGCATGATAAATGGCTAGTCCGTTGAGTGATCTGTGGGCCAGTCCGTTGGAGCCGTAAATCGCGAAGAGGAAGAACACAATGATTGCACCTGAAGTTACCATTCCCCGAATGAGGTCGGTCCTGGCACCAATCCCCATGTCTGCATCTACCAGTTTTAAATCCGTCAGAGCCATAAACGGAGGAACGAAATGGTTGGCAAAGACATAATAGCCTGCAATCGAAAAGAAGACCATAGAGGTCCAGGCGATAGCCTTAATGGTGGCGGGCCGATTAATTTTTTCTTCCATAGACAGGGGACTAAATTTAGAAAAATCTTTCAAAAACGAGCTTCCGGTAACCGGCCTTTCTTGTGTGATTTCCGGGAATCCGTTTTTTTTATTTTCGCACAGAATACACGGAATGCACAGAGAAGCCACAGAACCTTCTAACATGAGCACTCTCCCCTTCTGTGTTTTTTCTGTGCTTTCTGTGTTTTCTGTGAGCCCTGTGAGTCCCCTTTTTTCTTTTTTCGCACAGATTACACGGAATGCACAGAGAAGCCACGGAACCTTCTAACATGAGCAGTCTGCCCTTCTGTGGTTTTTCTGTGATTTCTGTGCTTTCTGTGTGCCCTGTGAGTCCCTTTTTCTTTTCCGCACAGATACAAGGTACGGCGTGCAAAAGATACTTTCGAACGCCCGAATGAAAAGTTGGCTGTCGCCGAATAAAAATCACGCAGATAAAATGAGGGCGGGTTACTTTATAGTCCCCGCCCTTTTTTTAGATCAGTTATTTCAGACGCTATGCTGCTGCAACTTCATGTGTTGACGTTGTCTCAGGAGTACTTGCCTTCTTCTTAACCACTACTCCGAAGCAGATTCCGAGGATCGATGCAGGAAGGAAACCGTAAAATGTTAAAATCAATGCCGGCAATAAAACAAAATCAATTAGGAGTAAAGAATCGGTTGATCCGGAAATAATCTTCTGAAGCAACAGAAACAGACCAGCCACAAGTCCGGATACAAACAATACTGTTATCGCCGTTGCTGACCCCACCCACACTTCGTTCTTTTTCCGGGTAACTACAACTGCGGCAGCCCGGCCACATAAAAAATAGCTGACCAGAAAAACTGCCACAACGCCGACCAGTAAACTTGGCCAATAGTCAAAGTTCAGAAACCACACAATGCCATTGCCAAATCCTCCGTCGACAGAAACAAAAATTGTGACAAGGATATTTGCTATTAGTATGCCGAGTGCAGCGAACGAAATGCCGGTCCTCCTTCCAATCTTCGCTGCCTCGCTTTCATTGTAAACGAATGAATGTGTGTGATCCATGCCCTGATAAAAATGATACCTGTTCGGTGTTTTGAAAAATTAGTATGTCTTAAGGAGAGGGTCTGGTCCTACAAAGTACGGAAATAAATCCCTGATCAGGATACGAATCGCCGTGTACCACCCTGGTTGGTTGCAGCGCTTATCCAGGTCAACCGTATTCTTTAATCACTAAAACGATTTCGGAATCAGATTACGGCAGGAAAAAAAGTTTGAAAAAATTTTCGCTTCGGCATTGACTGCGTTGGGGCGAAATCGTTTTCGCTCAACGCTGAGTTTTTTCCCTCTCCACTGGTTATTAAGACTTCAATCAGACCACCTCGACTATCACGTCTGCCTTTTGGTGAAGTTCACCAAACGGAGTGAGATTCAATCCATGAGACGCAGCGAACTTTTCGAATTCATTGCGCCTATTTATATCCACTGCTAACAAAAGGCCTCCACTGGTTTGAGGATCCGCAAGGATTGCTCGTTGTCCCGAAGTAACGGCGCTGATTTTCCTGCCATAACTATCCCAGTTGCGAGATGTACCACCGGGGGTGCTTTTTTGTTCGATATACTCCTGCAGAAACGGAAATTTTGGAACCTTGTCAAAAGAAATCCTTGCTGAAAGTCCGCTGCCTTCACACATTTCACAAAGATGACCAAGCAGGCCGAACCCCGTGACGTCGGTCATTGCACTTACGTAATCAAGCGAGGCCACCTTCGAACCAAATTGATTTAACGAAAGCATCGTATCGACTGCAGTCCTAAAGTGATCTTCTTTAACGATGCCTTTTTTCTGAGCAGTAGTGATTATTCCGATTCCCAACGGCTTTGTAAGGTATAGCAACGACGCTGGACGTGCCGAGTCGTTTCGTTTGAGGTTTTCGCGGCGCACCTTTCCCGTTACAGCGAGGCCAAAAACAGGCTCTGGGCAATCGATGCTATGTCCACCAGCGAGAGGAATTCCAGCCTTTGAACACACCTGCTTACTTCCGTCCATCACCCTGCGCGCTATTTCAGGCGGGACCGAATTCACAGGCCATCCGAGGATCGCGATCGCCATCAACGGTTCACCACCCATGGCATACACGTCGCTGATGGCATTTACAGATGCAATTGCCCCAAAGGTTTCCGGATGATCCACAATCGGCATAAAGAAATCCGTTGTGCTCACGATACAAGTTCCGTCACCGAGATCGTAAACCGCAGCATCGTCGCGGGAATCATTTCCAACCAACAGCGCTGAGAAAAATTCTTTTGGAACTTCAGAATGAAGAATGGAATCAAGAACGGCCGGAGAAATCTTGCAGCCACATCCCGCTCCATGGCTGTATTGGGTAAGCCGGATATCGTCCATGACTTAAAAGTTTGGTGATAGCAGATACTTTGAGTAGAAGTCGTCGATAACTTTCACTGCTTCTTCCGGCGTATCAACAACATTGAAGAGATCATGATCTTCAACGGCAATCATCCGTTCTTCAGTTAACACCTTCTTCCACCAGTCGACCAGCCCGCCCCAGAACTTTTTTCCTACCATGACAATCGGAAAGCGTCCGATCTTCTTTGTTTGGATCAGTGTCAACGCTTCCGTCAATTCATCAAGCGTTCCAAATCCGCCGGGCATGACAATAAATCCCTGCGAGTATTTCATGAACATTGTCTTCCGTACGAAGAAGTAATCAAATGTGATAAGCTTGTCGGGATCTATGTACGGGTTACCCTTCTGTTCGTGCGGCAGAAATATATTCAGACCAACCGATTTTCCTTTGGCTTTGTATGCACCGCGGTTACCAGCTTCCATAATACCGGGGCCACCACCGGTGATCACACCATATCCATGCTGCACGAGCTTGAATGCAATCTGCTCAGCCATCTTAAAGTAAGGATGACTTGGCTTTACACGAGCTGAACCAAAAATGGTAACACATGGGCCAATCTTTGCAAGCTTTTCAAGGCCTTCCACAAATTCTGACATGACCTTAAAAATCATCCAGCTATTGGCGCCCTTAATTTCAGCCCAGTCTTTATCCTTAAAGGCGTTCCGGATTTTCTCTTCCTCCAATAACGCCTCCTGCGATATCTCTTTGGAAACTTCTTTTGTCTTACTTTTCTTTCTCGACTTCATAATTTTTACATTCGGTAAACGAATATACAAGGATGGTACAAAAAGTAAACTACTTCAAGATTTTGTGCGGATTTGTATTCACCACCATTTTGATTCAATGCCGTCCTGCTACGGATGGCAGCGTCGCTGGCGTTGACTCAACATCATGGGCAATCTTACCGTTCACAAAGGCAGACTCCGTAAACCCGGTACTTGAGGCATGTGACAACACGTTCACATGTCCGATCCTTGGTCGTACTATCGCCTGGGAAAACAAGGACGTTTTCAACCCTGCCGCTATCGTACGGGAGAACAAGGTGCATCTCCTGTACCGCGCCGAAGATACGATCGGCCGATATGCCGGCACTTCACGCATCGGTCTTGCGATAAGCAGCGACGGTCTTCGTTTTGAAAAACAAACCGCACCGGTATTCTACCCCGAGAATGATAGCCTCAAACGCTATGAGTGGGAAGGCGGCTGTGAAGATCCGCGTGTCGTGGAAACTGAAGACGGACAATACGTAATGACTTACACTTCATACGATGGTAGCATCGCGCGACTGATGCTGGCAACATCCGGCGACCTCAGAAGCTGGGCGAAACACGGACCGGTGTTGCAGGGAAAATTCAAGAACCTTTGGAGCAAGTCGGGAGCCATAGTCGCGGAGCGGGAAGGAGATCGCATTGTAGCCAGGAAGGTTAATGGAAAATACTGGATGTACTTTGGAGATACCCATCTCTTTATGGCAACCTCCGATGATTTGATTAACTGGAGTCCGCTCACGCAGGGAGATTCGCTGAAACCGGTTTTGTCACCACGGCCGGGCTACTTTGACAGCAGGCTCGTAGAAAGCGGGCCTTACGCCCTTATTCGAAAAGAAGGTATTCTGCTGATTTATAACGGCATGAACCTGGAGGCGGGTGGTGATCCCAACCTTGTCGCAGGAGCTTACTGCGGAGGGCAAGCCTTATTCGACCACAATGATCCTTCGCGTTTAATCAACAGACTTGAAGCAAATTTCATCCGGCCGGATCGTCCATATGAAACAACGGGGCAGGTTAACCAGGTTTGTTTCCTTGAGGGGATGGTCCCTTTCAACGGCAAATGGTTCTTGTATTACGGAACCGCGGACTCGAAGATTGCCGTCGCAGTGGCTGAGCAACGTTAACGGTCTCACTTGTTTGAAAGAAGCGCATCGATAGCCTTTTCAAGTTTATCATACCGAAACCGATATCCCGCCTTTTGTATTTTTTCCGAAGATACGATGCTTCCGCGCAGTACCAGATCTGCCATTTCACCAAACGCGATTTTTAATAAAAAACCCGGAACTGGTGGTAACAGAATACGCCTTCTCATTCGCGTGGCGATTGCATTTGTAAATTCGTGATTCGTAACCGAATACGGCCCGGCTACATTGTAGATGCCATGTATCGTCTCGTCTTCAATTGCTTTTTGAAACATGAGGCATACGTCGTCGATATGGACCCAGCTCATGTGTTGATTTCCCGATCCTAACGGAGCCCCTATATGAAATCGGATTGGTCGAGCAATCTCGCTGAACGCACCACCATCCGCACTTAGCACGATGCCAATGCGCATTATCGCGAGACGTATCCCCAACTCGCCGAACCGGTGGACTTCGTCCTCCCAACTTTTGACAACGCCTGCAAGGAAATCTGTTCCCGGCGCGTCCGTTTCCTTAAGCGCTTGATCCTCATTATGAAATCCGTAGTAACCAATTGCTGAGGCAGAGACGATGCCCTTCACCTGGTGATCCGTCTTCTTAAGGGTTTCAATCAACAACCTGGTGGACAAAACGCGACTGTCAAGCAATTCCTTCTTCCTTTCTTTGGTCCAGCGCTTCTCAGCTATTCCGGCGCCAGCCAGGTGAACAATCGTGTCCACGCCGTCGAAGGCACCAGGCTCAATGAAATTCTCATCCAGGTTCCAAAGAAACGTGTTCGTTGAATGACCCTTTCGCGATCGTGAAAGAAAGACAACCTCGTGACCGGCATCCTTCAGAAATCTGTTGAGGTGAGTCCCGATCATTCCGGAGGCACCTGTAATAAGTATTTTTGCCACTGCTTTGCGAATTACTGCTTTTTCACAATCCTTGTACCTCAAAATAAGATGTCTAAATCTTTAAGCGTATGCCAACGAGAATATTTTTTGTTCTGTTGATTTTATTGGTCTTCTGTGAACCGGTCTTGTCTCAGACGGTGAAGGTCCGGAAGGAAACAATGACAATTAAGGGTGTGGAAATGAATGGCTATGGGGTTGACCTCGACGGAACCGTCGCTGATATTAACGCGGCATTCCTGAAATTTTTGAAACCCATTGGCAAGGTCAGACAGGGTGAATATATCACGATCCCGGAGGCAAGCATTGACGGATTGACTGTCCCCTTAGTGATGGGCACGATACGCGGTACCGGAAATTCGGGAATGGCGTGGCTCGGTTTTGACGCCGACCAGAAAAACGATGCTGACAAGATTATGAAATCGCTGGAATCATTGATGAAAGATTTCGGTGTGAAATTTTATCGCGACAAAATTCAGGTACAGATCGATGAATCGGAAAAGGCACGTCAAACGGTGGAACGTACTAAACAGCGCCTCCTTAACGAAAACAAAAGCCTGAACACCAAACTGGAAAACAACAAGAAGGAAAAGGTAAATCTCGAAAAGGCTCTTGAAGACAACAAACTCGAACACGAGACGCTTCTAAGGAAACTTGAAGAGAATAAGAAAGTGCAGGACTCGATCGCTGTGGCCGCTGAACAAATCCGGAAAGTTGTCGAGATGCACAAACAGCGACAGGGAGAAGTAAATTAGACTGATTTCTTTGGCTTTTCTGTGTTCTCCGTGTCATCTGTGCGAAAAACAAAAATGGAATCACAGAAACAGCAGAAACACACAAAGAAGAACGTTCAATTCTCCTCCCTAAGAAACCTCCACGAGGAGTTCTGAGTGTAGTCCCAACGGTTTCGATGCGTATCGTAATAGAAATCCTTGTTGGGAGCGTGAATTAAGTCCCGGCGACCTAAGAAAGCATCTACATTTCCACGGGCGATCATTTCTTTAAAAAGCAACTCTCCTTTTGCAGCCATTTCGGCTGACGTAAACCGTGGCGTGTGATAGAGCAGATTTAGCAATGTAATACTGCCCTTGTCGTCTTCCCTAAAGTATCCTCCGAGTCCACGGTAGTGCTCATACAAACTGGACAAGTCACGATGTTCGAAGAAAAAGAAGTTTGCTGTGTCATTCGCATAGTAGAATCGCAGTCTCGCATTCGATGCTGAAGCCAGGTTCCGATAATACTCCGTTAATCCCGGATCAAAACGTTCATCATATTTGATGTGATCTGGCTTCTTTACCACGTACGGGAGAAGTCTCATCATTAAGGCATCATACTCTGCCCGGTTAAGCCTGCTTCCGTCGATTGATGGCTGCTTCTCCACACATGCTGACAACAGGGTCAGAATCAAAATCAGAAATCGTGTATTCATAATAAAAGGTCCGGAGCAGGGCCCGGACCATTTATATTGATCATTACCAACTAATACGCTTCATTCGCCGGATCAAAATTTATCCATCCTTTATCGAAGTCCCATTCAGCAGCGGCCTCTGTTCCAAATGCACCGTAGAACGGTACGTTGTCGAAGAAATCGTCACCGAGATCAGTTGCCCCTGTCAGGTAAGGACTATCCGTCGTTTGAGTCAGTGGAGCGTTTTCGAATGAGTAAAGCGATCCCGCAGTAAATGCGCCGAATATTTTGGTCACGTCATCCTCAAGGGTATTGTCAGAACCAAAGTCACCAGGTGCAGAAGCGCCATCCGCCGCATTTGACAAATTCGCGACGAAGATGTTATTCGTTACCGTTGCCCCTGCTGTTGCAAATGTTGCCGCTTTAGGAAATCCTGTGATCACAGAGTTGTGAATTTGGATCGCCGAGTTGCTGTTAACCTCGATTCCTGAACGGAAGAACTGGTTAATACTTGCCGAACCTCTGAAAAGCAGCGGACCACAAACTGTCACGTTCGAAAACACCGGAGCTGAGTGGCGACTTGTTCCACCCACAGTTGACGGCGTAGCATTGCCGTTACTGGACGATTCCCATGCGCGCGATCCTGAGAAATCTGCCTGTAGCGGATCTCTTACAATCAATCCAAATTGGGTCTTGCCATTGTATCCACGGTCGGTGTCAAAATCGTCATCAAGTGTAGAATAAGCAATGAGGTATTTGTGATTTACTGATCCTCCAAACCATTCGAAAGCATCGTCATTTGCATAGGAAACCTGAATGTGATCGATGGTCGTGCCCGAACCAACGGAACCCATAGTCAGTGAGTTGAGTTCATTGTCCTGCGAAAGGGCAATACCCGCGAATTCTATTCGAACGTATCTCATTATACCGCTGTCATCCGCATCGTTCGCGTCACCCGTGCCTGGACCATATGCGCCATTCTCTGACCCGGCTTCACCCTGAATACCTTCGATGGTCGCGGACGCGCCGTTGCTATTGTATGCGTTTCCAAGAATGACAACTCCGCCCCAGTCACCGCGATTACGAAATCCTTTTGGTGCCTGCGAAGTCATAATGATGGGGTTATCGGCTGTGCCTTGTGCATCGATTTTAGCACCGCGGTTGATTATCAAGGTGCCATCAGAATCCTTTTCACCAAAGAGGATCGTTCCTGCTGGTATTGTAAGGGTTGCTGGCGCCTGTACATACACTTTCCCACGGATAAGATATTTTTTCGAGGCATCAAGGCTTGTATTGGTTGTGATATTACCTTCAAGGATTTCCAGCGGATCGCCAACGGTAATAGGAAATTCCACCGGTGTCGAAGCCTTGTCAGTTTTGTCAATTGCAATAAATACAGCTGTAACCGTCGACCCGGCACTCGCATCAGCGGGTATCGTAATATCTACTTCAACGTCCTGCTGATTTGATCCATTCAGCGTGACGTCGTCGGCGTCAATTCCGGAAATTTGTAGTGTTTTGCCACCGTTAGGAGCGGTAACAGATACGGTTACCGTTACAACTGCGCCCGGTTTGTCAGTTGCTGATGTCGGATTAATTGATACAGCGGGAGCGGCTCCTTCCGGGTCGTTATCATCATCACATGATGAAAGGAACGTGACTGATGAGATGGCCGTTACCATTGCCAGGAGTTGCAGAACAAATCTTCTTTTCATGATTTTAGTTTTGTTTACTTCTTTTGTCGGCAAATTATGGCCAGCGTTGGAAGCAGGCGTTAAAGGCCTGTTAGCAAATTGTTATTTCGACTTACAACTTAAAAGCCACTGAAAGCGTCGCATACTGGCCGCCGCGTGTACTGCGTACAACTTTATTTGTATTCGCATTTGTGAGATCATTATCAAGGTTTGCGTCTTCCACGAAGTATTGTCGTGAGTTGAAGAGATCATTTACGCCAAGACGAAGTTCGGTCCGCCTGCCTATCGACTTCGATACCGAAACATCAACCACATGTCTTGGCATTTCCCACCATGTAGGGATTCCAGGCAGACCCACGAAGGCAATGCGTTTACCCGATACGTTGTACTGAATGTTTGCCTGAATACCGCGGTCGTCATCGTTGTAGAAAAGGCCTGCGTTCACAATGTACGGCGACTGCCCCTGCATCGGACGTGAATCCTTCTCCAGGAGCGTTCCATCATTTTCAAGGTGAATTTCACTTATGATGTAAGCCGCGTTCAAGACAACAGATGTGTTATTGAGAAACGTACTTCGGGATGAATACGCCAGCGCTTTGCGTATCTCAACTTCGAGGCCGTAGTTTTGAGCCTTGTCAGCGTTGTTGAACGGGAAAGTAGGATTGTCCGTACCATTGTTGATATTCACCTCGATCGGGTCAATGAAGTATTTGTAAAATGTTCCGATGGAAATGGTTTGTCCTGGTGTCGGATAGTATTCCCAACGCAAATCTACGTTGTGAATGTTAGCAGTCTTAAGCTTCGGGTTGCCCTGTATGTCGGCCTGGTTGTCAAAATCAAAAAAACTGAAAGGTGCGAGCTCGCGAAACTCCGGGCGGTTGACTGTTTTGCTATAAGCTAGTCGAATGAGAGATGTTGTGCTTACGTCGTAGGAAAGGTTGACTGAAGGCAATAAGCTTGTGATCGGATTTTCAACTTTCGCAGACCCAATCCCTTCGGGAGTAGCAAGCTCCTGAATATTGTGCTCGACGCGTACGCCTGGTATGATTTTCAACTTCGGCGACAATGGTAGGTTTATGCGTACATAAGCTGCTGCCAGTCTGTTGCTCGCGGTGTACGAATCTGTGACTTTGGTATTTTCGGAAATGTGGTGCCCTGTGTTGAAATCAACATTCCCGGGATCGAAAATCTGGTCGAATGGCAGGCTACCAATTGGTCCCTGTTGATCGAATCCGCTTCTCACCACATGCCCCAAAGAACGGGCCGCGAAACTTCTGTCTTTGTACTCCAGCCAGTATCCTGCTTTGATTTCAAAGGGATCTTTCCCCTTCGCACGGATGATTTTATGATCGAAGTCAAGGCGATGCGTTATGGAATACTCGTCGAGCGTCTGGTAGAATCGTGCTGCGTTGGAAGCACTCGTCGAAAAAGGGATCACAACAATAAAGGGAGATTGTTCCGATGCGCCGGTTGACTGCACCGTGACAAGTCGCTTCCAGTCAGGTTCATTGCGTTGAGCATTTGTATATCCAATCATCCAGGTGAGTTGTGATTTGTCATTACGCAGGTTATGGTTTCCTTCAACCTGACCCGAATAAATTCCGCGTTCAACATAGCGCATCGAATAGTTCCGGTAATATGCATCGCGAAAGTAGTTGTTGCCTTCACGAATCGTTGTCTGCGTTGTTCCCAGTCGGTTGTAAAGATTTCTAAACTCAATCCGGCTGTTGCTGCTATACCTGAATGTCCAGTTGCTAAGGGCGCCTAGCCTTACATTGTTTGTGAACTGATCATCAAAGTATCGGAAGAAGTCATCACTGGTTTGATCCCCGTCGCCGTTGTCAGTGTAGTTCTGATAGCGATTAAACTCGATCTCATTGAATTGATTTGTATTACTATAGGTTAACGCCCCGATTGTACTAATACGAAGTCTGCCGACGTCAAAACTCCGACCCAGGTCAAAGCTCACGCGCATATCCGGGTTAACAGTAATTTTGTCCAGTTGCCAGGTGTTTTGGAATTTCCTGCTCTCAGTTTCAATAAGCGTCGTGTTTACACCGAGGCTTCGATAATCGGCAGGTGCACTTTCAGGAAGATCGCGCATTCCATTGTCGAACCCCAGCCACTCCGTTGGTGACCGCTGCTGAGTCTGCTGCGTAGTGAACGTGGTGTTGAACCGGTGACCGGTTCCAACGGAGAAGTTTGTAAAATTCTCCTCTACTGCGCCCTTCGTATTGATTTGGATCACAGACCCTGCAAAATCTCCGGGAAGTTCCGCTGATCCGGATTTGTAAACGAGCATTCGGTCGAGCAGACCGCTCGGAATAATATCAAATGAAAAGGCGCGACTATCTGCTTCGGTGCTGGGTGCAATCACGCCATTCAGGATCACATTACTATACCGGGACGCCAGCCCTCTCACGACTACGAATCGGTTGTCCTGAATGGTAACGCCCGGAACCCGTCGCACAACCTGCGCGGCATCCCTGTCCTGGGACTTACCAATTTGCTCAGCAGATATTCCGGAGACGACTAGCTTACTTTCCCGGATGGCACCAAGCAATGCATAGTCCGTGTTGATTTCGCGCGACGCTGTGACAACGACTTCCTTCAGTTCTGTAGCATCTTCAACTAACGTGACCCGCAATGCCGTTTTTCTGCCAGACTCGACAACAACGTCGGGGATAACATGCGTCTTGTACGTGACGAAAGACACATTAAGATTATAAACACCTGGTTTGACGTTGTCAATTTGAAAATTGCCTTCGATGTCAGTGGCTGCACCGACCGTTGTTCCGTCAATGACAACATTGGCACCAACGATCGTCTCGCCGCTCTTTCCATCGGTTACTATTCCTGAAATCGAACCTGGCTGTGCGACTGCGCAAACTGAAATCAACGTTATGGCTAGTGTGAATAAGGCTCCCTGCAACATAGTTTCTTTGGTTTGTGCAAAGGTGCCGGTCACGTATTATGCTACGGAAAAGCAGACATTACGAAATTGTTAAAGGAAGTGTCGGATGATGCGTGCAGAAAAGCCACAATCGCCAGACAGACGCGCCCCTTCATATTGGCTTAACATGGTCGAAACAGTTTCACAACATCGGCAATACTCCGTTGTATGAATTGGCCTGAAACAAAAAACCCCGGCATTCGCCGGGGCCTCTCCAAATTGCAAGCGGAGAGTCAGATCTTAATCGAAGTTCACAGTAGGTGCATCCTGAGCTGCAGCGGATGCGTTGAATTGCTGGCGTGGCGAAAAGTCTTCCCCGCCTCCGAACATGTTCAAAGCCATCTTCTTAAAGAAACCACGAACATAGGAGTTATAGTTCGATACAGCTTCATTATATCGCTGGCGAGCAACATTGATTCGGTTTTCAGTTCCCTCAAGTTGAGCCTGCAGATCCTGGAAGTTTTCCGTTGACCGAATCTG
The DNA here is from genome assembly GCA_023417955.1 of Bacteroidota bacterium. Lineage (GTDB taxonomy): Bacteria > Bacteroidota > Bacteroidia > Cytophagales > Cyclobacteriaceae > Ohtaekwangia. Next base: position 3,166 of record JAEZDW010000313.1, on the reverse strand, counting down.
AGGGTACGCTTCAAATGCGAGGTTAATTGCAGTGTTGATTCTGCGGCCTGCTATCTCAAGATCTTCAGGCGTTTTTGCGCCTACGATACCTGCACGGGCTTGCGTTACTTCCGTCAGAATACCTCTTTCGTTCTCAGCTGCTGCCTTTACTGTTGCCACCAGATTTGGAACGAGGTCGGCACGACGCTGATAGGTAGCCTGAACATCGCCAAATGCCTGATTCACCTTTTCCTGCGACTGGACTGCATTGTCGTAGATTCCGGTACCCCAACCGACGAAAATGAGGCCAAAGACAACAATTGCCCCGATTATTACCAGCACTGTAATTAATCCTTTGCTCATAGTGTTTGTTTTATTTGGGAACAATTTAGCGAAAATGGTGCAAAACCGGCTTTTGTTTTGGTTTATCCTGCATTTTGTCGTAGTCGCATGCAAAATCGACCGGAAAGAACACATCGATCGTGACAAGTTTTCCTTTTCCTACACGGATGACTCATATCTGTTCTTCCGTAATGTCCGCCAGATTTATTACGACATCACTGATCTGCCCGCGGCAAAATGGATTGCATATCGCCACGGTGACCGATATTCCGGGAATACCCGGCCTGCTTTGACCCCGGTTATTGTCGTGGACTGGGCCCACAAACGGGCCAGTCTTCTGGTCGAAACAAATGAATCTCTTCAGCATGAGCCTGAACTGGTCATACGCGAGGTGAACAGGGAAACCGGTGCCAAATATGGTTACACCCTGGCGGAACGGGGAAAGGAAAACATGCTTGAATTCGCTACGCGCATTTACGAAGGCATCATCGCCGAAAATGAAATTTTCATTTTCTATGACGGTGATTATGTACCTCTGTTCGGTGATGATGACGAGTCAGACTCGTTTCGCGTAGTGCTCGCCGACTATTACCGGCTCACTAACATGTTCTAGATTATTTTTGCGTTTCAGTCATTCGTTCGGCTGTGTCTGCGATACGAAGCTGCTCTATGAAATCGTCCAATTCACCGTTCATGACTGCGGGCAAATTGTAAACCGTATAGCCAATGCGGTGGTCGGTAACACGACTCTGCGGATAATTATATGTCCGGATTTTCTCTGATCTGTCCCCGCTTCTCACAAGAGAACGACGCGCCGCGCCGATTTCACTCTGCTGTTTCTCCACCTCCATTTCATACAACTTAGTTTTTAGCATCTGCATTGCCCGCTCGCGGTTTCCGTGCTGAGAACGCTCAACCTGACAAGTGATTACAATGCCGGTAGGTTTGTGGGTAAGCTGAACCTTCGTTTCAACCTTATTGACATTCTGTCCACCGGCGCCGCTTGAACGTGCCGTCTGAATTTCAATATCAGCCGGATTAATTTCCACCGCCTCGACATCTTCAACCTCAGGAAGGGCCACCACCGACGCAGCAGACGTATGCACGCGACCCTGTTGTTCTGTCGCAGGAACCCGTTGGACGCGATGAACTCCTGATTCGAATTTTAACAGCCCGTAGGCACCGTCGCCACTAATACTGCTGATCACTTCCTTATAACCGCCTGCTGTTCCTTCGGTGACATCAAGCACGGTCATTTTCAGGCCTCTCTTATCGCAGAAGCGTTGGTACATCCGCCAGAGGTCGCCGGCAAAAAGAGCCGCTTCGTCGCCACCAGTACCAGCGCGAATTTCAAGGAGGACGTTTTTGTCGTCGTTTGGATCCCGCGGAATCAACAACTCCTTCAAATCGCCTTCGAGCTTCTCGATTTTTGGCTCGAGTTCGTCTATTTCGAGCTTGGCAAGTTCCCGCATTTCTTCGTCCTTCTCGCGTGCGAGGACATCCTTGGCCTGTTTCAGGTGGCTCTTTGCCTCAGTAAACTGATTGTATTTAACAACGACCTTTTCCAGGTCACGATATTCCTTGCTCAACTGTGAGTATTTCTTAACATCGGAAACGATGTCAGGTTGCACGAGCAGCATGCCCACTTCCTCAAAACGGAGCTTGATTTCTTCCAGTTTTTCAACCATAATTCAAATAGCCGCGCAAGTTACAAATTAGAAATGAGTTACGGTTATCCCGGAAGCAATTGTAAATTTGGACCATAGAGTGATTATCATATGAAACGATTGCCATCAATTCTTTTACTGGCGTTGGTCCTTGGGTCTTGCGGAGGAAAGCTGTCTGACGAACAGCGAGAAAGAATCAAGGAAGGGATGGAGCACCAGAAAATAATAAAGGTTAGCGAAGCAGAAATAATGGCGGAAGCAGTGGAGAAAGCTCAAGCCGTGATGGCGAAGTTAAAAACTGCCGACTCCACCGAAATTGTAAACATTGCCAGGAGCGAAAAAGTCTCTGTGCGGTTCCTTACGCCGGGAAACGCCAATGCGCGCGCAATCGAACGAGAACTGATTGAAGCATACATCACCGGGATCACAGAAGGTGCTGAAGAAAATATCCAGAAAGTCTGGGTCGATGACCAGCGCACGGACTATGACTCGCTGCTGTTTTCGCGGCCTCAAACCCGGGTAAACGAAGAAGGTGTTGAAGAGCTGCAGGGTATCTGGAACATCTATATCGCCCGAAAAGATCTTGTTCTTCAGATCGGAAAAGATAAATAGCCATCCATAAGGCAAAAATTAAACGAACGGTACCGCAGGTGTCGTTTGGTGCCATTATTTTTATCGTTTAATCATTAACCTATGAAGAGACTTATACCACTGCTCATGTTCCTGGTTTGCGTCGCGGTAGCGCACGCACAGAAAACAGAAAAAGTCGACACCGCCATTGTCGCAAAAATCAAAAAAGAGGGCACGGAACGTTCCCAGGTGATGGATATCCTCCGCATGCTGACTGATGTTCACGGTCCGCGCCTCACAAACTCAACGGGATATAAGAATGCCGCCGAGTACAGCCGTGCGGCGCTGCAGAAGTTTGGGGTCGAAAACGTTCGCTTTGACGTGTGGGATGTGCCCTTTGGCCGTGGCTGGAATCTAAAACGCTTTTCACTTCAGAATCTTGGACCCGTTTACTTCCCCGTAATCGCTTATCCCAAAGCCTGGTCTCCCGGCATAAAAGGTGTTCAATCTGCAGAGGCAGTTTACCTGGATATTCAGAGTGAAGATGATATCCGAAAATACCAGGGCAAATTGAAGGGGAAATTTGTTCTCTTCAGCCTGCCTACACC
>JAEZDW010000297.1 GCA_023417955.1 Bacteroidota bacterium | reverse complement strand
GTCACGGGGGATGATGAGATTATCATTCGGACCACAAAGTGCGCTTGTCGCCTTAAAGAATATTATCGGCTCTGCCGGAAGTTGTGCGCCGGTTTCCCTGGCGTGATCAGAGTAGTTAAGACCAATACAAACAATTTTGGATGGCCGTGTGAACGGTGTCGCAATACGCGTGCGCGAATCAACGACTGGAAGATCATTGTTATTTTCCAGCCATTTTTTTAACCGCGAAATACCATCGCTGCCAAGAAATTGCTCACTAAAATCTTCTCCGAACGCAGACAAATCCAGGATTGTGCCGTCTTTCAAAATTCCAGGCTTTTCATTGCCCGGTTCACCGAAGCGCAAGAGTCTCATCTACTAATTGATATTAAGGTTAAACGCAAATTGTATACTCATGTATTAAGTCTGACAAAACCACCATCGATCGGGTAATCGCAGCCTGTAACGAACCCGGCCTCGTCAGAGCACAGGTAAAGTGCGAGGGCGGCAATTTCGGGAGGTTGCCCCATGCGTCCGATGGGTTGCGTCTGACTGAGTTTCTCAAACATTTCGGCCTCCTTCCCCGGATAATTCTTTTTAAGAAACCCATCAACGAATGCGGTGTGCACACGCGCCGGCGAGATGGAATTGCATCTGATGTTGTAATTAATATAATCCTTGGCGACAGACAGCGTCATTGAAACTACTGCACCTTTCGTCATCGAATATGCGAACCTGTCAACCAGCCCCAGCGTTGCGGCGACTGATGCAACATTCAGTATAACACCAGCTTTCTGAGATTTCATGTAGCCGATAGCGGCTTTCATCGAATTAAAAATGCCTTTGACGTTCACGTCGAATAAACGCGTGAAATCAGCCTCACTTGTCGTATCGAGTTTCCCGATATGTGCAACGCCTGCGCTATTGACAAGAATGTCGATTCGGCCCGACTGCTTCGCGACTTCTTCAAAAGCAGAAACAACTTGCGCGGAATTGCTTACGTCACACCCATGAGCGGTGACCATTGTTGCACCGTTGGCAGAATCTGCGAAAGCTTTCTTCGCGGCTGCGGCGTCAAGATCAAGCACATGAACGTTGGCGCCTCTCGCTGAAAAGAGTTCGGCAATAGCTTTTCCTATTCCGCTGCCGCCTCCGGTGATCACAGCAGTCTTGTCTGCAAGAGAAAACATGGCCAAATATAAAGAAAGATGCTTACGATCCGCCCTTGAGAAAAGAATCCCATTCGTCGGATTGTCCATTCATATAGTCGCGAAGGAAAATCGCATAGGAAGGTTTGAACGGTTTCTTGCGCAACGGCATGCCTGCTTCCTCGGGTGTATAGTCGCCTTTCTTGGCGTTGCATCTTTTACACGCGGTTACCAGGTTCATCCAGGTATCCTTGCCGCCCTTGGCACGTGGCACCACGTGGTCGATTGTAAGGTCACGTCTGGTAGAACAGTACTGACATTCGTAATTATCGCGCTTGAAGATATTTTGCCTGGTAAGATTAACGCCCTTGTAAGGGGCGTTAACATATCGATTGAGGCGTATCACGGAAGGCATCGGAAAGCTTTGACTCACCGAATGCAACCGATGGCCGTTGGAGGAACGAACCATTTCACTTTTATTCAGAAACACCAGAATAAAGGCTCGTTCAACGGAACAGACCATAAGTGGACTATTATCCTGATTAAGCACGAGAACCCGGCTATTCATGAATGTAATATAAATCCAATCTTCGGAACAAGCAAAAGGCTTGCGACTGGTTCAGCCGTTTCGGCGCCGTATTAAGCCGACTGCCGGTCAGGTAAATATCCGGCGCACGTGCGAGAACCGGTGCGTCAGCGTTTTTCTGGTTTGGTGAACTATGCCATCGTTCGTGAGGTCGTCGATGCGAACACGACCGGAGGCATGAATTATTTTGCTGTCCGTCAGCCGGATTCCGACGTGATGAATCTGGTTCTTATCGTTCTGAAAAAAAATCAGGTCACCTGGCTCACTCTCGTCCAACGACGAAACTGGTCTTCCATGCTGCGCCTGTTGCCCCGAATCGCGAGGCAGACTGAACCCTGCTATCCGATACGCCATCTGCACAAATCCCGAACAGTCGATTCCGAACGGACTCTTGCCACCCCACTGGTACGGGGCATTGAGATATTTCATCGCGATCGCGCGCAGGAATTCGAAGTCGCGTTTCTGACCGATATTCTTTGACTCGCCGTTAAACGCAAACTGCTCCTCCATGCGAAACAACTCGGCGCTGCCAATCGGGATAATACTTCCAAGCACAATCAGGACGGGTGCCTTGTTAAAAAGCAAACTCGATGTCAAATCGGTTGTTATCTTGAATTCCGCGCGATTTATGTATTCAAAAAACTCAGGACTGATTCTGTAAAACTGATTTTGAGCGATCCAGCCCTCATATTGATCCGCAAAAATGCGTATCCGCAACCATTTACCTGAAGCGTGAGTTTCAGTTACCTCGTAATGATCGCCGAACAGAAGCTGCGTGACCTGCTCGGAACGGTCATCGGGCTCCATTCGCACCGGCACTATGTTGAGGCGGCACACTCCGTAATCCAGTACACTCATTGAAGTTCTTATAATCCGGTTACTAATAACGTATCTTACTGAGTTCGCGTTTAACGTCGCGTTCTTTTATGCTTTGTCGCTTATCATACATTTTCTTGCCCTTTCCCAAAGCGATTTCAAGTTTTGCAAAACCACGATCATTGATGAAGAGGCGAAGCGGAATCAGTGTCAAGCCTTTTTCCTCAACCTTTCCCTCAAGTTTTCTGATTTCGCTTTTTTTCAAAAGCAGCTTGCGTTCGCGCGTAGCCTCGTGGTTGTAATGGGTACCCTGCGCGTAAGGAGTAATATTTATTCCCTTTACGAATACCTCGCCGTTATGGATGTGGCAATAACCATCCTGAAGGTTGGCTTTCCCCTCACGAATTGATTTTATTTCGGTTCCGGTCAGCACAATACCCGCTACATACTTGTCGAGTATCTCGTATTCGAAAGTAGCCTGCCTGTTCCTGATGTTAATATTTTTTGAAAAGCGTTCCTTCATCACACATGCTTCTAATTTGCCGGAGCCTGAAATAACCGGCTGATCTTTTCCTTTTTCAGAATCTTCTGTCCGGTCTTTCCAATCGCGATAAGACGCTCTCCGACGCGCGCCTCATAAAAACACACTAATTCATTCCCCTCTAAATAATCCACCCATGCGGTAAATACGACTTCTTCTCCCAAAAAAGCCGGACCCTTGTGTTCAACACTCAGGAAGGTACCGATTCCCTCCTCGTCACCATCCTTCATTTCCAGTACGAATTGCCTCGAAGTCCATTCCGCATCGCGTGCAAGCGAAAATGTAGCATAGACGGTGTGCACATTTTCATCGTGAAACGTTGCGATATCATCGGGCCCGATGCGTTTTTTGTACTCGCGTTTGTCACCGGGTTTAAAAACTGACTTCATACTTTTTGACTTCACAAAGAAAGAGGCATGCGCGCCATTGGCGTAATCCCAAGATCCGTAAAATGGCCCTGAAGATATTTATAATGGGCGGCAATGCCAATCATTGCGGCATTATCGGTGCAATATTCCAGGGCAGGAATAAAGACTTGCCAGCCACGCTCTGTAGCGGCGTCGTGCAATGCACGCTGCAAACCCGAGTTGGCCGACACACCACCTGCGATTGCGACCCGATCTATACCGGTTTCTTTCACTGCCTTATGCAACTTGTCCATCAGCATGACAATAAGTGTGTGCTGTAGCGATGCACAGATGTCAGCAAGGTTTTCCTTCACAAAGTCAGGCGACTCCTTCAGTCGGTCGCGTAAAAAATACAGGAGCGCCGTTTTGATTCCACTGAACGAAAAATCCAGTCCGTCGAGACTCGTTACCGGGAACCGGAATGCGCGCGGATTTCCTTCCTTCGCATAACGGTCGATCAACGGTCCGCCCGGATAAGGGAGCCCCATCATCTTGGCAGCCTTGTCGAATGCCTCGCCCACTGCATCATCGCGCGTCTGTCCGAGCACTTCCATCCTAAGGTAATCGTGTACCAGTACAAGTTGCGTGTGCCCGCCACTGACGGTCAGACACAGAAACGGAAACTCAGGTTTAGGATCATCAATGAAGTGCGCGAGGATGTGCGCCTGCATATGATTCACTTCGATGAGCGGAATTTTCAAAGCCAGGGCCATACCTTTTGCGAACGACAGCCCCACCAGCAGCGAACCCATCAGGCCTGGTCCACGTGTAACCGCTATGGCGTCCAGATCAACTGGACTGATACTTGCTTTATCCATCGCATCGCGCACGACCATGACGATGTTCTGCTGATGCGCGCGGCTGGCGAGTTCGGGGACCACTCCACCGTAAATTTGGTGAACCGCCTGTGACGCGATAATATTATTAAGTACCTTGCCGTTTGAAATTACGGAAGCTGACGTCTCATCACAGGATGATTCAATGGCAAGTAAAACG
>JAEZDW010000280.1 GCA_023417955.1 Bacteroidota bacterium | reverse complement strand
CTTTTCTTTTGCCGTGTCCGGGATAATGATTCCCGAAGCTGTTTTGGTTTCGGCCTCAGCGGGCTCAACTAATACCCTGTCCTCATTCGGTTTGAAGTTGATGTTTGCCATATTGGATTGTGTAAATTAAGGTTAAACAATTTTGACATCCTCCGCCTATCAGCTTTTATGCCATTGCGAAAAGAGACGCGAATAACGGACAAAATTTCTATCTATTCCAAGAAACGGCTGTTTTAAACCTGACACACCGGTAAGACACGACAATTTCATTCTGACAGGTTGTCCGGCCCCGGCTTTCGGCTTGTCAGCATGCTTTTCAGCCTGACACAGCTGGCGCTGGATTTGTACCGGTTGACTATGAGTCCCGGAATTCGTAAATTTTTAGGTCAAAATGTGTGTAGCATGGAAAGATTACCGAATGATTGGCTTACTCAGGGTCTGATCGATTTCGAATACAAGAAGTATGTCTTGCTGGCCTACCTGAAAACCGTTAAAGATTCCTTTAATCAAGTTCAGTTATATCCTTTTTTGGGCGATTTGGTACTTCATTACCGGAATCTCATCGCTGTCCGGGAAAACCAGGCACTGCTCAGAGATTCGTTTCCCAAGGAGATTTCAGTGGAGGATATCCAGAAACTGGAACTCGGATACCGCAAAATGATTGAGGACGATGCCGTAATGTCGGAACTGGAATCGATCATCGAGTTCGCTATACCAAAGGTCAACGAATCCCTGAAGGAGGGGTCGGTCATTTATGAGTATGTTGAATCCAACTGCGAGATATCACCAATAGGTGTTACGCCGCTTTACGCGAACGAAGGCTACTTGTTTGTTACGCAGCCTCCCGAAAAGGAAACAAACGTCTACCGCTACCAGGTGAGCATTTACGATGGCAGTCAGGAGCAGTTGCGCAGCCTCAATACGGAATTTGTTGAGCGAGTTGAAAAGAGTTTCTCGCGGACTTATGAGGGGCTGAAGCTGGATCTTATCCGCAAGTTCAGCGATATGCCGAATCCGGCCACGTTCCTGATTCTTTCACGCATGAAGTTCCCGCTGACTGAGACGCTCATGCCCGTGGCGAAGCGCATGTTCGTTAAGCACCTCGCACTGTAACGGAAAGCCTCAACCAAGTCTGTTCTTCTTCCAGGATCCGGTTCGGATGGTCGGATTTGAACTTATAGCTTCACTTGACTTTTTGCCCTCTAACAGACTAACAGACAGTAATGAAGCGAGCATGGTTTCATCATCTTCTTTAGGTGACTCCAACAAATCGGGAGAGAAGTGCTGCTCAACAAAACGGGTGTCGAAGGCTCCGTTTCGAAACGCCCGATGATTCATTACAAACCGGCAGAACCCCAGGGTAGTTGCTATTCCGGTGATCTCATACTCGTCGATAGCCCTTATCATCTTGTCGATGGCTGCCTGTCGGGTTTCCGCCGTCGTAATCAGCTTGGCGATCATGGGATCGTAGTAGAACGGTATTTCCATTCCCTGTTCAAACCCGTCGTCTACGCGAACGCCATTGCCTTGGGGACGTCGATAGGTCTGCAGGGTTCCGATATCCGGAAGAAAGTTATTGGTAGGGTCTTCGGCGTAAACGCGCACCTCGACAGCATGGCCGTTGAATGAAAGCTCATCCTGGCTAAATGGCAGGGGTTCTCCGGAGGCAATTTGAATCTGCAGGCGCACCAGGTCGATGCCCGTTATTTGTTCAGTCACAGGATGCTCCACCTGCAGCCGGGTATTCATTTCGAGGAAATAGAAGTCGTGATTTTCATCCAGGATGAACTCGACGGTACCTGCACCGCAGTAAGAGGCAGCGCGTGCTACGTTTACAGCGGCTGCACCCATGCGTTCGCGGAGTTCCGAAGTGAGGATTGATGACGGCGCCTCCTCAACTACCTTCTGGTGGCGGCGCTGAATGGAGCACTCCCTTTCGAAAAGGTGCACGACATTGCCATGTGTGTCACCAAATATCTGAAACTCTATATGGCGCGGTTTTGTGATGTACTTCTCAATGAAAACAGACCCGTCTCCGAAAGCAGATGTCGCTTCTGAAACGGCGCGCTCCATTTGTTCTTCAAATTCTTCAGGGCGATGTACCAGGCGCATACCCTTACCGCCACCGCCTGCGCTTGCCTTGATAATAACCGGATATCCGATCGCATTAGCAATGCGTTTGCCCTCGGTCACATCAGTCACCGCGCCTTCACTGCCGGGTACTAACGGAACGTCGAACGCTTTGACAGCTGCCTTTGCCGACAGCTTGCTGCCCATAATTTCCATTGACTTTGCCGTCGGTCCGATGAAGACAATTCCCTCAGCAGCGACCCGTGATGCAAACGTCGCGTTTTCCGACAGGAAGCCGTAGCCCGGATGAATCGCATCGGCATTAGCAGCTTTGGCGGCAGCAAGTATCCTGTCGATGGAGAGATAGGATTCCGCTGATGGCGGCGGTCCGATGTAGACCGCTTCGTCAGCATATCTCACGTGAAGTGCAGCGCGGTCCGCATCGCTGTAAACGGCCACCGTTTTGATACCCATTTCACGGGCTGTTCTCATAATACGCAGGGCGATTTCCCCCCGGTTTGCGACCAGGATTTTCTTAATAGCTGGCATGTTGTAGTGCAAGTGTTTTCATCTAGTCAGGACGACCGCTTTCGGCAGGCTGTTGGCAAATCTATACAAATTACAGAGAAACCTACGCCGGGCTTGAATTGCTAATAAATTCTCGGAAACGATACGGAATTCGATTATTTTTGCACGATTTTAAAACATCATCGTACCCATGGTAGATCTATTTGATAAGCTGAGAATGGAAGCGGGGCCGCTGGCCAAATACTCACACCTTCCCGACGATTATTTCTTCTTCCCCAAGCTGGAGGGAGAGATCGGTCCGCGGATGCTTTTTAACGGAAAAAATGTACTGAACTGGAGTTTGAATAACTACCTGGGGTTGGCTAACCACCCGGAGGTAAGAAAGGCGGACGCAGATGCTGCTGCCAAATACGGACTTGGCCTTCCTATGGGAGCGCGTATGATGTCCGGTAACTCGGTTCACCATCTTGAACTCGAAAAGCAGCTCGCCGAATTCGTAAAGAAGGAAGATACAATGCTGCTCAACTTCGGATACCAGGGCGTTGTGTCAATCATTGACGCGCTCGTCGACCGCAAGGACGTAATTGTATACGATGCGGAATCTCACGCCTGTATCATTGACGGTGTTCGCCTTCACATGGGCAAACGTTTCGTCTATACGCATAACGACATGGAGAGCCTGGAGAAACAACTTCAGCGCGCGACCAAGCTTGCAGAAGAAACAGGCGGCGGAATTCTCGTAATCACTGAAGGTGTATTTGGTATGTCGGGTAACCAGGGCGATCTGAAAGGTGTTGCCGCCTTGAAAAGCAAGTATAACTTCCGCCTCTTCGTAGACGACGCTCACGGTTTCGGAACAATGGGTAAGACTGGTGCCGGTGTAGGCGAGGAGCAGGGTGTACAGGATCAGATCGACCTTTACTTTTCAACGTTTGCGAAGTCAATGGCAAGCATAGGTGCATTTGTTGCCGGAGACAAGCGAATCATTAAGTACCTGCGTTATAGTGTGCGTTCACAAATCTATGCGAAGAGCTTGCCGATGCCGCTTGTCATAGGTGGCCTCAAGCGTCTTGAGCTCCTGCGTACTAAACCTGAACTAAAAGACAACCTTTGGAAAATCGTTAACGCTATGCAGAACGGCTTGCGTGAAGGCGGTTTCCATATCGGTACAACCAGTTCGCCGGTCACTCCGGTGCTGTTCAAAGGCGGGGTTGGCGAGGCTGCAAACATGGCAATGGACCTTCGCGAGAACTTCAATATTTTCTGCTCGGTAGTTATCTATCCTGTTGTGCCTAAAGACGTTATCATGTTCCGAATCATCCCGACGGCGGCACACACACTCGACGATGTGCAGGAGACGTTGGCGGCTTTTGGCAAGCTGAAAACGAAGCTGGATAGCGGCTTTTACAAGGAGGAAGTTTTAGTCTCCGTAACCAAGGGGCTTTAAAAAAAACGCCGTTTCCGGTTGTTTTTTAAGCTTTTTAGTTAAATTGGCATGAGAAACTAAATTTTAATCCTAAAACTTTAATACAATGCAAAAGTTTCAAGAGCTCAAAGATCTCATTACCTCGCTGGAAGGAGATATTGACAAGTTTTATAACAAGGGCAATTCTGCTGCCGGTAC
>JAEZDW010000243.1 GCA_023417955.1 Bacteroidota bacterium | reverse complement strand
TGGCAGAAGAAACTTCGCCATACTCTTCAAATAATCCCTTCAATTCCTGTTCGGATGCCTTAAAAGGGATGTTGGCAACGTAAATGTTCATTTGTACTACTAATAAAAGAATGTAAAATAATTGTCGGTAACTGAGAAACTTAACGAGACTTGCTCAACAGAATATTGGGGAATATTGGGAGGGTCCTGAAAGGTTTGTCAATTAACTTCATAAAGATATATATAATTTTCTGTATTTAACCTAACGTCAAGCTTTTTTGCCTGAAACGGTTCCTTTTGTCGTTTTTACGGTAAATAACAAAGCCGGGCGCTCAAAATAATGCCTTTCCGAAGGGTCAATTCCTCACCCTCATGTTAAGCTTTTCCGAATAGTTGTCCTTCAGGTCACATTTACCTTAACTTATTAGCGCGTCCGATCGGACCGCGCGCGTAAAGCATGAGGCAAGTTGTCGCAACATGTGTTTTCTCCATTTTCCTCTGTACTTCGATAAGTGCGCAGGCGAAGAAAATTCCTGTTAATAAATTGATCATAACCTGGGAAATCGTGGAGAATTATCATGATAACAGCAACAAGTTCCTTTCAGCATTCACGATTACAAACAGCGCGTCGCGACCGCTGTCAGCATCGGGTTGGTCCTTGTACTTCAACTTCTCCAGAACGGTTTACCCCGAGTCTGTTACCGGCAATGTCGTGCTCGAACATATTAATGGCGACTTGTTTCGACTTTATCCGAACCCTTCTTTTCAGGGTATCGACGCCGGGCAGTCGTTAAGAATCTCGTTTGTATCGTCGGATTGGGCAGTGCATCTAAGCGATGCGCCTTCCGGGCTCTACTGGGTTTGGGACGATAAACCCGATTTAGGAATCGGTATTGATAACTTCAAAGTCATTCCATCAATCGAACCAGTGCCACTTCGGCGTTTGCTGGATGATAGGGGTGCACTAACGCCACAGATGCTGTTCGAAAAGAATGCAATGGCGCATGACATGGCGGAGACTGATCTCGTTAAAGTTTTCCCGACACCGCTTGCCTACAAGGAAAACCACGGGCTCTTTATGATCACGGAATCGACCAGGATAGTAACCGATCCTGAATTCGACAAGGTTGCTGATTATCTCGTCGAGGAAATCTACTGGCTGATCGGGAAGCGACTCGTTAAAAGTGGCCCCGAGACAATCCGTAACTGTATCATGTTGAAAAAGGCAAATGCATCGAAGGAAGCCTATCAACTGAGTGTGGGTGCGGTGCGTATTGAAATAGCGGCATCAGACCCATCAGGAATATTCTATGGTATTCAATCATTGAAGACACTCATTCCACCGATGACGCTCAAAACGGTGAGGCGTTATGTCGCGATTCCTGCAGTTGAAGTAGTCGACGCGCCGAGATTTCCGCATCGTGCGCTCTTCCTGGATGTCGCGAAAAACTTCCAGTCGCGACAACAGGTGAAAAAGATCATTGATGTTATGGCGCTCTACAAGCTGAATGTTTTGCATTTACATCTCGCGGATGACGAAGGATGGCGGCTCGAGATACGAGGGTTGCCGGAGCTTATACAAGTCGGCTCACGACGTGGCCATACGCAGATGAACGGCGCGCACCTTCCACCGTCCTTCGGATCCGGCCCGCATGTATTAAACGCACATGGCAGTGGCCATTTCTCACGTGATGATTTCATTGACATCCTGCATTATGCAACGGCCAGATTCGTTACCGTGATACCCGGAATTGAAACGCCCGGACACGCACGCGCTGCTATTATGTCAATGGAGGAACGTTACCGCCGTCTCATGAATGTTGGTGCTGAAAAAGAAGCGCGCGAATACCTTTTGCGTCATCCTGAAGACAAATCAATTTACAAGTCTGCACAGGGATGGAATGATAATGTCATGGATCCGGGTATGGAGTCGACTTACAAGTTTCTCGAACATGTTATTGATGAGATTATCGCCATGTATACCGAAGCAAAGGTGCCTATTGGTTTGATTCACGTCGGTGGTGATGAAGTTCCTGTTGGTGCATGGGCGGGTTCTCCTGCGTGTCTTGCGGCAATTGCGAGTAATACGGATATGAAAAGCACTGCGGGTTTATCGTATTACTTTTTTAATCGGGTTCACCGAATGCTTGCATCAAAGGGGGTATCCCTTTATGGGAGGTGGGAAATTGCGAAGACCGACACGAACGGAATGGCTCAATCTATGTTGACCACCGATCTTATCGGTCGGGATGCTTTCGTTGATGTGTATAACGATATCGGGGGCGGAGACATGAGCAGTCGCCTTGCGGATGCCGGATATAAGGTGGTGCTCTCAAACGCAAGTGATTTGAATTTCAATATAGCGTCTTCCAATTCCTTCGATGAGACCGGCAACTATCGCGAAGCCCACATCGATGTTGATAAGCCGTTTTCATTTATTGCCAATGCCAACATATCCGATTTGCTTGAGGGTACCCATAATTTAATTGACAGATCTGCCGTTCATGGGGAGGAGCGTACTTCTGATCACGCGAAGTCAAACATCATCGGGATTCAGGGACTACTTTGGGCGGAGAATATTCGCGGGCCAGAGCAGATTGAGTATTATCTCCTTCCGAAGTTGTTAGGGCTTGCCGAGCGTGCCTGGTCTGCCGATCCCCGGTGGGCTTCAGAGGCTGACAGTGCGCGGCGAAAAGTTTTATATCGCGAAGCATGGTCAGCGTTTGTCAACGTAATGGGTAAACGTGAACTGCCACGCCTCGATTACTATCATGGTGGATACAATTACTATATACCTTCGCCGGGAGCGATTTTCAGGAACGGTCATGTAGAAGCAAACATTCAGTTACCCGGATTTGTCATTCGCTATACCACGGATGGAAAGGAACCCACCCTTAAAAGCAAAGAATACGAGGGGCCTGTCAAAGCGGCGCATACCGTAAAATTTAAGGCATTCAGCCGCGAGGGCAGAAGCAGCAAAACGACGACGGTTCCGGTAGGGACGGAGTAATTATCGTTTCCTGAAGATTGCTCTGAAAATTAACACGAAGGCAATTCCGCCAATACACATGACGAGAATGACTTCCGGTGTGATTTGATTGATCGCGTGCATTTCTCCCGCGTGCTATAGTCGGACGCGCACTTCAAATTTAACATCATTTTGAACATTGCCCACAATTTCCTCCACGCCGCTTCCAATTGATTCGACATTTGAATATCGTGTCGAACCAAAACGGAGCCAGAACGTCCAGACTTTGTTCAGGTTGTATTGAGCCAACAGGTAACGCCGGACACCTGTGCCATTA
Organism: Bacteroidota bacterium; assembly: GCA_023417955.1. GTDB lineage: Bacteria > Bacteroidota > Bacteroidia > Cytophagales > Cyclobacteriaceae > Ohtaekwangia. Next base: position 8,037 of record JAEZDW010000243.1, on the reverse strand, counting down.
TATGCCGGCATTGAATACGACAACCACACATCGTGTTCGTACATATACTGACGGTTGTCGTAATTGTCTGTAGAGAACAAGGCATACCTCGCTGTCCAACGGAATTTTCTGATGCGCCAGACAATGTCCTGCGCGAGCACGTTTCCCGACGAGAACTGCGATCCCTTTAACAAGTTACTTATCTGCAGGCGCGTTCTCATGCGTATTGATTGCGAGGGCTCATAATCAAAGTTGACAGCAAAGTTTCGTTTGCGAATCGGTTCAAGGGCATATAAGGTTTCGTCGGCAGGAGATGTGTTCCGTAACTTTCGTTCCTCGCGTATCTGGAAGAACGCCGATGCTGCTTTCGATGGTTGCCACTGCAGGCGCATCAGCCATTCATACCCCGCTGACGGCGCGTATGTACGGAATTTCAAACCATCAAATCGGAACAGGTCAACATACCCGGCGAATTGAAATTTTTTTTTATACCGATACTTCCATCCCCAGTAAAGACCTGCTTCGTTCTTTGGCGTAGTGTTCTCAGAAAATGCGCTTGCCCACATGGGGAGAAAGTCCCGGTCATAGTTTCTGTAAAGGACCGTTAAATCGACACTCGGGCTTACACTCACCAAAGCACCTGCTACATGCGCGACTCCCTGCCCAACGGTTTGCGCCGATTCAATAAACAATGCGACGTTGTTCAGGTTGTAGCTCGCAAAGATACTCGCGTTTGTATTCCGGTCGCCGCGGAATGTATAATGATTGTAGAGCAATTCCCGTGGCGAAAGCGAAGTTTCGAAACGAACGTGCTGGTACGCAGCGCCAGCCTGGAAGCGGTTCCTCTCATACACGAGTACTCCGCCCGCAACCCTTTCGCCTACTTTTTTGCGGCGTTGCAATTCCCTCCTGTTTCGATGGAGCCCTGTTGATCCAATTGAACTTGCTGAAGCAGAGTCACCTTCAGAAAGGGTTCCATCGCGCTGTCCGAATGAATACAATGCACTAACGGAGAAGTGCTTATTAACGGCGAACGTCGACGCGAGGCCATGGAGGGTTCCACCTTCATATGCCGATGTATAGGGGACAAACCCTGCCCCAGGTCGTCGTGTGCTGGTGATTGTTTCGGCTCCTTTGCCAAATCCAAGTCCACCGCCCCAGACAAGTCCCTGACCAAACTGTGCTGAAAAATTTCCGGCAATCAGGTTAGAGACTCTGCCTTTATCACTCAGTTGAAGGTGCCACGCATAATGATCCAACCCATATTGACGTAGACCGGGATCCCAGATTATTTTTTCTCCCGCGTCTTTTTCTGCGGTAACTCCGAAGCTATAGTCTCCGGCGCGATAAGATCGGAAACGGATGAGTATCCTTCCGGGGCTTCCGTTAAAGCGGAAGTCTTCGCGTTCGTCTTTAAATCCCTTTTTCTTCTGCAGGGCATGATCGTAGCGTACCATCAGGTAGTGTTCGCCATTATTAATTATTCTGTTGACCAACGACTTGTCTATACGCTGTCCTGGGTCTGCGACACGCACCATGCGTGCAAGGAGTCGAATTGTTTCCATGTCGAAGCCATCGATGGTTTGCAATTCGTAAATCGAGACAAGGTCTTCGTACTTGCCCCTGTGCGCAATTAAGTTTTCGATCTGCGTTTCAGAAAGGAATCCAAGCAGGCGAAGCTGATCCCTGTTTGCCCGATTGAGATTGATCGGGTGCGCGAGCCAGTGCGCATAGTTTTCCGCAGTTTCGGGATCATCACCTTCTTCATCCTGAACCGATAGTTGGTTTTCCATAATGACCTCGGGGTCAATTCCACTTTCATACTGGCCACAAGCACGGATACAGGCGAAAAATGCTGTCATGAATAAAAGGAGTTTCATGATCTTTCTCTTCTGATGAATTGAAACCCGACAGAAAGACCATGCACAACGGGCCATTCTGTATTCCAGGAAAAAGCATAGTCAACGTTGAAACGGCTGCGTGAAATTCCGAATCCACCAAATACAGCTGCGGGATTAAGGTTGAAGCCTGATCGGATCGCGAACTTTTTATTGAATACGTATTCGGTCCCCGCCTTCACGACAGGTTCATAATCCAGATCTTTTTCAATTTCAAGAGTGGCTACAAACTTACTGCTATACCTGACTGCTATCGCAGCTGACATCATTGTTGGCAGTCTTTCGCCTTCACCGAGTTCGGGTTGAACGATGTTTGTGATTTTCGCACCGACCAGTAACCAGGGTGTGAGTTCTGCAATTCCACCTGCTGAAACGGAAGCAACGGATTTGCCTCCGAAGCCTTCGGTGTTGAGGCGAATGTATCTGAAAGCAGCGCCTAGTGAAGCGAGGCCAAAGCAGTTGGCATAGCCGAATGTTATCAACTGCTCATTGTAAAGATCGTCACCAAAGCGATAGGCACCGAACGCTGTTGCCCCGAGCTTCAAAGGGACAACGGCGAAAGCACTTATTCGGTCAAATGAGGAAAATCCGGGGATCCGTTCTGCACCGACGCCGGTTTCGACTGCATTGAAGTCTGCCAAACCTGCGGGGTTATTAAATACGGACCATCCGTCACGGGAGCAAGTCGCTGAATATCCCATAGCATGTGCACGGGCACCGATGGCGGGATATACACTTTGAGCAATAGAAAATTGCACAAGCGCTACGTATAGCGCCAATGAAAACAAATAATACACAACGGTTTTTTTTAGCTGGATGAATGTAGAAAAAAGGGGGTTGAAAATCAATCACGCCAAAACGAAATTGTTTGGTTATTGACTATTGATCAGAGGGAATTTGCAACGATAGGGGTACGCGTTTCTAGTGTATCAGAATTCTTTCTTTACGTGGAAGAAGAAGCCGTTCTCACCTTCGCCATTAAAACTGTATTCAAAACGAAGAACTACATCATAAGATCCAACGATGTCAACACCGCCTCCAAACCCTGAGAGTAGTTTTCCGGTGAGTAGTGCACCCGCAGGATAGTTTTCATAGTTATTAACATACCCCAGGTCGGCATATGTCTTCAGGTAAATCGAGATCGGAATATGCCGGAACTGCTCTATCGGCATGGCGGCCCAATGATAACGCCGCGAAAAGATACGTTTCTTTAATGTGGTTTTAGCGGCAGCATAGGAGGGACCTTCAATTACGTAAACCTCATATCCGCGAATGAACTGCGTTCGATACCCCAGTGCACCGTAGTTGTAGTAAGGGAGATCGTTCGGCGTAGACAGGTATCCAATCAGGTTATTCGAGAGATAGAAGTTTTTTCCAAGACTGAAGAATTTTGCAAACGTAACGGCTGCGTCGGTTTTCTTCAGGTCGTCGTTTTCCGTAAGACCGCTTCTTGAGATGCTCCCATGAAAATAGTAGCCATGAAGTGGATATGCCACGTAGTCGCGGTGATCGGAAGTGAATGAGTAGGTGAGGATGCCGTATTTTTGTGATGATTTTCCTTCGGGACCGAGGTATTCGGGGTTTGCGCTTCGCAAAGAGTCCCCAATGCTGTTGTGTCTGTAATCGAGCCGAAGTCCGTGTGTTTCGTAAAATGAATTTCTGAACTGATAGCTCACACCCATGCCGCGGGTCATGCGTTCAATGTTATCCGATTCCAGGTAACGAAGCTTATGGCCTTCCGTTTTAAATGCCACATTCTTAGCCTCGGAATAATCAAAGTTAAATGCGATTCCGTGCTTTTGTTCGCGATCCAGATTGGGAATGCGATATGAAAGTTCAAAACGCCTGAGAAATCCAAACTGCGCGACGAAACGCAGCGTCTCGTTGCGTCCGCGCATGTTGAACTGGTAGAGTCGTAAGCCATAGTTTACACGCTTGAAGTCATGGTCATAGGTTTCCCACCACTCGTTGAAATTCCTGTCGGCGAGATCAAAAATCGGTGAAGGAAATGTGTACCATCGTTCGTTGAGGTCGACAATCAGATCGAACTGGTCAGGCTCGAGTTCCAGTGTGCGTATATTAACATGATTAAAGAGCCGTGTGTTAATGAGTTTCTTGCGGTCCAGTTCGAGAATCGCAGGTAGGTCTGACGAAAAAATTAGGTCGCCTTGCGTAAGCGATAATTCCCGTAACACAATCCGGTCGCGGGTAATACGGTTGCCAACGATAAAAATCCGGTTGATGCGTACAAATCGGGCAGTACTGTCGGGCTTAGGAAGCGATTTGACAGGGCGCTTGACAGAGTCCGTTGGAAGGACTTGCAAGAAATCCCGCGCTTTTCCTCCTGAAATGGAAAGGGTTACACATAAAATCAAGGATAACATCTGTAGCGCGAATCTCCCCCAAATACAATTTTAACGCTACTTTCTCAAAAATCGGAACTCAGGCTGCCTTTTTTCTGAATGAGAACCAGAGAATGACGATTCCGGCCAAAAACAGCGGAATGCTTAGCGTTTGACCCATGTTCAGGATAAGGCTTTCTTCGAAGGCCACCTGGACCTCCTTGATATACTCGAATATGAAGCGCAGTCCGAAGCACCAAATAAGGAAGATTCCTAATAAGCGACCGGGAGGCACATTTTCCCTGTATCGTGACCAAATGGCAAAGAGCAGAAAAAACAACGCCACACAGGCAATCGATTCGTAAAGTTGTGCCGGATGGCGAGCGACTCCCAGCGTTGTAATTCGTGCCGCATAGGTGCCTCCTTCTTCCGGAACTACTGCTACATCGGTGTGTTCAGTGCCGGTCTCAAAGAAACGCTCGGACCCCGCATAATCAAGCGCGCGTATGGCCTGTCTTTCGGCAAACTGACGCGCCTCCTGTTCCCTTGTACCTTTCTTGAAGAAGAGATAGATGTTCATTGGCTTAAGTCCGACACCCGGGCTTGCAATGCTATCATTGGGGATAAATTCAATCGATTCGAGAATGCCTTTGGTATCAAATCGTTCGTTCTGAATTGTTTCAGTAAACGGGTTAACAAAAACCACTCCCCAGCTTTTGTCTGTAGGAATGCCGATGATTTCTGAGTTGAAATAGTTTCCAAGCCGTATGAGTGCACCTGTCAGCGCTACTACAATAACAATGCGGTCAACTACCTGCAGGTATGTCTGACCCGGTTTCTTCTTGCGGCTATATAGCCACAATGCAAACAAAATTCCGAATGCTGCCCCGTGACTTGCCAGCCCCTGGAGCCCTGTAAATCGGAAGGGTTTGAACTCAAATGGTAGAAAAATTCCCAATGGGTTTTCGAGAAACAACTCCGGCTGATAGAAGATAACGTGACCAAGACGCGCACCAAGTATGGTTGCTACCACCATGTAGATCGTGAGTGTATCCACATCGCTTTGTGGCTTGCCTTCACGTTTGTAGACATAGTATAAGATCTGTTGACTGATCAGGAAACCGAGGGCGAACAGAAGACCATACCAGCGGAGCGCAAACGTACCGTTACCGAAAATTTCAGGACTTCCATTCCAGATGAAGTAGCTTAGAATACCCATAGGCGGCAAATATAGAAGAATTGCTTACTACAAGCAGGGGAGAACCCGATTTTGTTGGATGTAGTGCAGGCGCAATCTGCCACCAAGTAGTTGATTTACAATGCGTCAAGTTCAGCGCGAAAACCAGATGACAATATCGGAAACCGACACCACGTACGCGGATCGACGTTGAGGTCGTCCACGTGAAACGCGGGTGCAAAGCGCTCTCGCTTCCATTGATTCGCGGCCCATAACCTGAAGAATTTCCGGATATACGATTTGAGCAAGGCATCTTCGCATGCGCCTTTCATACTTTCGTAAACGGCGAGTGGGGACTTATGATGAAATATCGCGTGCCGTTCGATTTCCTCCAGGATAGGGTAAGGCATCAGATCAGTTTCATCTGTTTGCTTTGAATCCGGAGGGCGCAACTCTGCCGTTGGTTGCAGGCTGTTCACGGCATGCAGGCCTTCGTATCCCAGGGAAGTTTCTGCCCAGCGCAACCATTGAATAATAAACGGTTTGCTGAGTCCTGCAATAGGAGCGAGGCTGCCGCTGGTGTCACCGTCCATGGTCGCGTAACCAACATCACCTTCACTTCGGTTCGATGTAGTTAGCAGCACCGCCTGATTGATGTTTGCCAGCATCCAGATGATGGGCGATCGCGTCCGCGCCTGAATGTTTTGCATGGCTACGTCATCAGTTTCCCACGAGAGTTTTCTGCCTATGGCATTTTCAATTTTTCCGGTATAAGAATCAACTTCGTCGTCAATGGTCCAATGATGAAATTTTGCATTAATCGAATTCGCCAGCAGGCGGGCCGCATCGAACGTTGCCTGTGATGAATTTTTTGTACCCTGATAGGCACACGTCAACAATTGATGTATGGCATCTGAAACGGATGCACCGCCATTAGGAACGGCGAGTTGTAGTATGCTGTAGAGTTTATCGAGGCCGATTTCCTTTGCAGCACGGCGCACCATTTCAGAAACGAAAACGGCACACGATGATGAGTCTGCACCGCCGCTGAGTGATAATACAAAACCGCGTGCGCGACTTTTCCGAAGGTAGTCGAACAAAGCGAGAGCCAGAGCCTGTGTGAGCTCTTCGTTAACGTTTTTGTTGTCGCGCGTTGGAAGTACTTCACTTTTTTCGGCTATGCCAAAGTGAACTGCACAGGATAGAACTGTGAAATTCCGGAAGCTGAGCCGCCTGTTGACTGCAAGTAATTTACCATGTTGCCCAATGATAACGTCGCCGTCATAAATCATGCGCCCCGCTTCGTTGCCGAGGAGGTTAGCAAATACGTAAACGCAATTGAACAGTCCGGAGCCTTCGATCACAACCTCTTCTTCGCGCAGCAAACTTTTTCGCATCGCGAAATGACTTGCACTCGGATTCATGATTAGTGAAACCCCGTGCTCCTTTAGCCTGTACCCCGGACGATGTGACTTGTGCCACGCGTCTTCGCAGATTTCGAAGCCGAGTGTTATTCCGTTTACTGCAAACACAACGTCGCCGAGGGGAACTATGCGCTCACCAATCCTGAAGTCGACAACCTTACCTGCAGGCCACGGTGTAAACCAGCGCGGTTCATAGTGCACGCCATCGCGTGCGAGGTATTGCTTGCATGTGATACCCAGGATTTCCGCATTGCTAATTACACAGGCTCCATTGTACACCTTCTTTTTCCACACGATCGGTAACCCTACGGCTACCGTAATGTCTGTGCAATGCGGCCTGATGAGCTCAAGCTGTTCGAGTGCCTTGGACGGAACCCAATCACTCAGAAACCAGTCTTCGCATCCGTATCCGGTTATGGCGAGCTCCGGAAGGCAAAGAAATTTCGCCTCCTGCCGAATTGCTTCCTCGATGGCAGCAATAATATTGGCGGTATTATTCGCCCAGTCGAGCGGAATTTGATTTACCGAACCGCCGGCGATTCGAACCGGGTCAATAGGCATCATGCGCGAGTAATCGGGTGTCGTATTGAAAACGCCTCAATATGCAAAAAGGTGAGCAAAAAAAGTCGGTTTGTACCCTGTTAGGAGGATATCTATAATTCTCAGAGGCTGTCGGAGAGGAGGTTAAGCATCTCGCAGGTTTTGAAGGCAGCGTCCTGTTCGGCTTTTTTCTTGCTGTTTCCGAACCCGGTTCCGCATTGATCGCCGTCGATCATCACCACCGCCGTGAACTCCTTATGGTTTTTGCCTTTCTTGACGTTGACGATCTCAAATTTAACTTCCTTGCCTTCGCGTTGCGCCCACTCGATGATCCGGCTCTTATAATTTGAGTTGGAGTTAATCAGCTCCTGCAGATCATAATTTGGTGTGATGAGTTTGTCGATAACAAACTTCTTTGTGCGGAGATATCCTTTGTCAAGGTAGATCGCGCCGACGATTGCCTCAAGCGTATTGCCAAGAATCACTTGCTGCAGATGGGCGTTTTTCTGGTCGTATTGAACAATGTTGCCAACGCCAATCTTGCGGGCGAGCAGGTTGAGGGATTCACGGTTAACGAGTCGCGAACGGATTTCAGTCAGAAAGCCTTCGGATTTGTAGGGAAATTTTTTAAAAAGGAAGTCGGCGACGGCAGCGCCGAGTACTGCATCGCCCAGGTA
>JAEZDW010000203.1 GCA_023417955.1 Bacteroidota bacterium | reverse complement strand
TGGAAAGAGCGCGGTATCGGATTCACTCAACTGATCACGCGGCTGCTCAACCTTGCGCGGCAGCGTTACGACCGGAGTAAACGACTCGAACGCGATTTCGAGTCTTCACTTAAATTCTAGGCGTTGTTATATTTGTAGTCGACCGTATTCAAAGCATGAAGTTATCCTTTAAGAATTTCCGTACCAACTCCCCTGCAGGTGTGCTAATGCATCTTCTGCTCGCAGCGGGGACGCTGTTACTCCTCGCCATCTTTTATTTTTACGTCTACCTTCCCCATACGACCAATCACGGCGAAACGATTACCGTACCGGATATTGAAGGAAAGTCGATTGCCCAGGTTGAAGCAGAGCTCACACAGAAGTCGCTTCGTTTCGAAGTCAACGACTCCACCTACTCTCCAGACCATCCACCGCAAACAGTCATCAAGCAGTATCCACACCCCGGGGCGAAAGTCAAGGAGGGTCGGAAGATATTTATATCCATCAACCGACTTACACCTCCATCCGTGCCGGTTCCAAACCTAATTGACGGTTCAGTCATAAACGCCGATGCGCAATTGAGGAGCAACCAGCTCAAACGCGGACAAATTCAGCTTGTTCCGGGGCCTTTCAATGTTGTCAAGGAGATGCGCTACAATGGCGAAAAGATCGAACCAGCAACGCGCGTACCGAAAGGCTCTGTAATTGACTTAGTGGTAATGGATGGTGGCAGTCGTGAGCAGCAAATGCCCAACCTGCTGGATTATAGTTTCGAAGACGCGAAGTTCGTGATCCTTGGTTCTAATCTCGCCCTTGGGGAAATTCACCTTATCGGCGATACGCTGCGGGCCAGGCCGGTAATCGTAAAACAATCTCCTGAAGCCGGGCAAAATATAAAGGTCGGTGACGCCGTTGATATCTGGATAGGCGCCCCCGGATCAATGCCTCAAAATGAAGAAGACGAAGAAACTGACGAGTTCTGACAAGCCCGGCCTTCCTGGCATCCGCGTGATCGTACTTTCGTGCGTCATCGCGTTATCTTCGCTTTGCGGCACCACAGCGTTCGCGCAATTGAAACTTGAACCCCTGCAACGCGAGGTCCCTGGCGAAACGTTAAAAAAGAAAACACGCACTACCGCAAGAACTGAAGACACTGATCCTCTGCTCCTGCCGTTCTTTGATGATTTTTCATCAACTCCCATACACGACCCTACTGATCCAACCGCAGGATTTCCATCAGAAGACCGCTGGGAGCTTAGCAGCAGCGTGTGGGTAAACGACGGCCTGGGAATAAATCCTCCTTCTGTCAATGTTGCCACCCTTGATGGTCTCACTGGTTCCGGGGTTCGATACTCAGAACAGATTCTCGATAACGGATTCCGGGATACGCTAATGTCACGCCCCATTGACCTGAGTACCGATCAAGTCACGCCCGGGGAACGTTCCAGTGTTTACCTCAGCTTCTTTTACCAATGGCAGGGCAACGGTGAACCACCTGATGCAAGTGATTTCTTCCGCGTCGAGTTTCTGGATGTTGACGGCGTATGGAACATTATCGAAACCATCACAACGCAACCGACACACGTGCGTGATGAATTTATTCAGGTAATCCTGCCTGTGGCTGATGAGAAATTCTTTCACGACCGGTTTCAGTTCCGGTTCAGGAATTATGGCCGTTTAGCCGGACCCTTTGATACCTGGAACCTCGACTACATTTATCTGGACAAAGGTCGCAATGCTAATGACCTGACGTATCTTGACCGCGCCATTGCCTCACAGATTGGACCTGTGTTCAATGAATATTACAGTATCCCGATTGACCACTTCAGGGCTGCGCCTTTCTATATGGCGCCACAGGTCGACATCCAGAACCTTCGCGGCGGACCTGACGGCGCTCCCACCGACTACGAAGTGCTCTTCACGTTCGACAACTACTCGGATGGAGCTGTCGATAGAATTACAATGCCGTTCGGACCGGTGGGATCAAAGTATCCTGACAACAACCTGCAACCCGGTGAACGTTTCCGCAGCACGATCAAGACCACATCTAACGGTATCGATATTGGCAATCCGGGGTTCAACCACGAAGATTATTTTCTGCCCACGGCTGACAGCATCAAACTGAAAATTGCACTCGGCATTTACGAACCCGACCTCGGTGATTTTGCTGCCAACGACACGATCTCGCAGGTATATGTTCTCGATGACTATTACGCCTTCGATGATGGAACAGCTGAATACGCAGTTGTTCTTTTACAACCAGATGATCAGGTAGCTTATGGATTTGATGTCATTGCGCCCGGACCTCAGCAGCTCGTAGGATTCGACGTTTACATTCCCCCGTACAGCATCAGCGGATATACTACCGCGGAATTCTTTGTCATGGATGCTGATGAGAACGGTGAGCCGAACCAACGCCTTACAACGACCACGCATATAGCGAGAAAGACAGCACGGGATGTATTTCAGCGTGTTATTATTGAACCGATTATTGTTGAGGGACAATTCTTCATCGGTTGGAAAGGATCTTTTAATACAAAAATCCGCGTTGGCGTTGACTATAGCAACAACACCGTACAAAGGGTCTTTGAGGATATGAACGGCATCGTGGAGAATGGCAAAGTGAAATGGTTCCCCGTTAATGGCTTGTCCGAAGGAAGCCTGATGATTCGTCCCAACTTTGGAGAGCCGGCCCCGATCAGTGGTATAAGACCCGAAAAGAAGAGTATTGCGGTGTATCCCAATCCTTCGCGGGGCACCTTCTACGTCGATGGCAGGGTGACTGATATCGAGATTACATCAATCTCGGGGCAAACGATTCCTTACCAGGCTGAACCCGATGGCGACAGAACTCGCGTCTCCCTTTCGGACCCTGCGCAGGGGCTTTACATTATGCATATCAGGAAACCCGAAGGCGTGTTTACTTCGAAGATTGTTGTCCACTAGAATTCCTGTTTCTTCATTTTGCTAAGCGGGCTCGGTTGGCACTGGCTCCTGGCTGCGACTGCTGTCTCATGAGTGAACTTGATTTGTGAGCTACGAGCTGCGGCGAGTTAGTTTCGTCTCAAGATCATAATGGCGAAAAAGGTGCTAGTTATCCAGCAACGCCGGATCTACGCCGATAATTTCGATCGTGAGTGGTTGTGGGCTGAAAGACAGGATAAAGATCACCAGCATAAGCCACCCAAGAATGATGCGTTTTGAATCTAATGGCTTCTCTATTTCGGCCGGTGGATGCGAAACACCGATGAATCTGCCGACGATCATTCCAAAGAGCAGCCATCCGCGGTACCCATTTACTGAAGGGAACACTGCCGTTATCGTGAACTGTACTGCAAATACCAATAGAGCGATCATGATTGTATTGCGTTCACTCCAGCCAAGTCCGCGAAAGCAGAAATAGTTAAACCATAGTGCCACAGCCATCCACACAAATAACTCCGGCACAACGCCAAACATCACACCTTTGTCGGTATGGACGTTGGCGAAACCGAGACCCGCATAGAAGATAAGCAGAATAAAAAAAATCGTTGCAATGATGTTGTGGCCCTTTCTGCCGAACAGACCATAAATAATGTGACCGCCGTCAAGCTGGCCAATAGGCAGCAGGTTAAGTGCAGTAAAGAACAGCGCGATGTAGCATGCCATCAGTACCGGGTAGTGCATGACCTCATGCGCATGTGGAATGCGGTCCGGGTCGGCGACAAGTCGTTCGAAGATTTCAAACAACAGGTTGCTGCCCATTTTGAGATAGATCGCACCACCGTGATCAGCAACGTAATCATCCTCATAGACGATATTCGCAAAGTCCTCGCCGTATTGCTCATACTCGGGATGAAACTGAAATACATAATCCTGACCAGGCAAGGTTGTAAAGCCATAATACAGGAAACCAACAATTACAATAAATCCCGCGAGCGGACCGGCGAGTCCGATATCAAAGTTCTGCAGATTGGTCGTTATGCGGGAGCGAATCCTGATGATTGCACCCATTGTGCCTATAAAGAAAAACGGCAATGGCGGAAACGGAATGTAGTATGGCAGAGATGACTTGACGCGGTGATACATCGCCGTGAAGTAGTGTCCAAATTCATGAGCCGTCAGAATGAGCAGAAATGGAATAGAATACGCTGCGCCCGACCAGAAATCTGCCCAGGTGTATTCTGAGTTGAGCAATTCTTCTATACCGTAAATCGACTTCGAAAAAGCGAAGCTTGCGCCTGCCATGGTCGTCGTAATGAACGTCAGGACGAACAAACAGATCTGAAGAATGATACGTTTCGTTTCCTTATTCATTAAAATACGTCAGGATGAACTCCGGGGTATCGACAAGAGCAGTTTGCAATCCAACAAGTTTTGCACCATCAACGTTCTCCGCATTATCGTCGAGAAAAAGTGATTCAACGGCCTGGAGGTTGTTGTCATCTAAAACCTGCTCAAAGATTTCCCGCTCAGGTTTGCGCTTACCCATAAGGTGGGAATAATATGCCCGGTCAAAGTAGCTATCGAGCGAGGGCACCGACCCCAAAGCCGGGATGACGGTCGAATTAATGTAATTCAAATGGATCGTATTCGTATTGCTCAGGAGGAAGACCTGGTACTTCTTTCTGAGGTTTTGCAACAGAGCAACCTTACTTTGAGGGATCCCGCCCAGCATCGCATTCCAGCAGGCATCAAGTTCGGCGTCGGTGATCGAAACAGAATACAGTTCGCGTACGAAATCGCGGAACTCCGTATCGGTGATCTCTCCGCGCTCATACTTCATGAAGCCGTCGCTATAGCGAAACCGGTGCGATACCTCGTCCGGGGCCAGCCCCGAAACACGGGCGAATTCGCCAATCGTTTTAGATACATCAAGGTCGAGAATTACCCCACCCAGATCAAAAATCAAGTTCTTAACTGCCATTCACCACAGGGGCGGAAATGTTAACTGGTTTCCGCCAGCGTGGGCAAAAATAGAAAGTTTTAACCGAAGTTGGCCCATAAAAAACAACATGCCCGGCATAAGCCAGGCATGTCTCAAATTGAATCGGTACAGTTGTTTATTTCTTCTCTGCGCCGGTAGTCGACATATAGACAGGACCATCAGACTTCAGCGTGATAAAGTCAATTTCAGTTCCAACAAAACCAATGTAGTTTGTCGTCGAACGAATAATATTATCGTATTTGAAATCTACCACCTGCTTCTGTGAGAGAAGCGAGTACAGCCCGCATTTTCCATTTGAACGAATAACAAGGAGGTTATCATCCTCGGAAGCAACATCTTCAAACTGCGGCTCCAAAAGAGTCTTTCCGAGTTTGTCGATTACTCCGTACTTTCCATTCTTGCCCTTCGCCTTCAGGTAAATAAAAGAGGGCGCATAGTATGATTCACGGTTCGTACGATAAAGCGGTGCGATCTCAGAAAAGTCACCCTCGGTTACCACCCTGCCCTGCTCGTTGAGCAGGAAAAATTGTTTGCCTTTAGCTGCGCGATACATCGGCTGGTCGCCATCACGGTCCTTTAAAGGCTCAAGCGTTGTATATACGATGTCAGTCACCGGCTTACCGAACTGGTTCAGCAAACCAAATTTACCGCCTTTTTCAACAACGAGTGTCTTTGCTCCGTCTGAGATATTATCAAATTCACACGTCAATATTTCAGTGGGCACCCCGTTGTTCACACGAACGAGACCGCATTTGCCATTCTGAATCGAAATGATGTTGTTATAGTAACCCTTCTTCACGTTATCGTAATTGAATGGCAGCGTTACCCGGCCATCGATGAGCATGAAGCCATACTTACCGTCCTTGTTTCTCACAAGGTAAGACCCGTCGGAGTAGTGACTTTCACCAAATTCGAGATATATGATGGGAACGATAACCTTTTCATTCCTGTCAACCACGCCGTACCGACCACTCTCTTTTACGATAAAGTACTCGCTGTTCAATGAAGAAGTGCGAACCTCATCATACCATTTTTTGAAGATCGGCTTGTTGTTAATATCGACGACGTTCGACTTCGTTCCTTTGGTTGCAATAAAGTATGATTCGCGGTCGAGTCGCCGCAGTCTGGTGTATTCACACGGTACGGTGAGTTTTCTTTCGATAATACTATAGATACCCCAGATATCGTCGACGGATACCATTACATAGTTGTCGATGCCATGTACCCGTTCCTGACGATTCCATGCAAAAGGCGCAAGCAGCACATTGTTATTGTCAATCAGTCCCCACTTATTATCCTTTTTGGCTGCGAATACATTATTTCCGAGACTGTATATTTCCTGATAAATGATCGGGATAGTCCAACGCTTTTCGTTCAGATTAAACAATCCCCAGGAGGAACGGTTTATGGAAAGTACAAGTTCGTAGTTGTTCGGGTTTGATCCGGTACTGAAGATGTGCGGCAAAAGCACGTTGCCGTCCTTATCAACGACACCCTGGCCAGAGTAACGGTTTTGATCGTTCTTTATCCAATAAAAGTCGTATCGGTCGTTGATACTTCCTGAGACGGCATACTTCGGATTGAACCGAATGCTTTTAACAGGTTCAAAGTTGAAATTCGAACCATAGGAAACCTGCCGTACGGGTTCGTCGATTAACATAACAACTTCCTCAACCAGGTCATCGTCATCAATTGCAATCAAGACTTCTTCTGGTTCGGCAGAAGGCGGCTTTGTTTTTGAAGTGGTCTTGTCAGATTGAACCGCGGAGCGATTAGTGGCACATGAAAGCGCCGTGATGCAAGAAAGTGCGATTAAAATGTTTCGTAACATATGATTGCTAACTGAAGTAAAATAACAGCCGGCAATTTCGAAAAATTATCCAACTGCCGGCAATAATCTTAAGATAACCTCGAGCTGGTAATGACAGAAATTTGTGCAGATAGTAGGTTATACCCCAAAGTCCACGTACCGGGAGGATCAAGCTACCTTTAAAAGCACCATAGCGGGCATCAAAAAGCGCGCCTTCCTTCAAAAATCCGCAGTACATCTTTATTTCCTTACATGGGTCGCGTTAAGGGTTAAATGTGGTACGTAACGACAGCCCCTGTAATAAAGTCATATCCCGACCTGCTATTAGTCAGCCTGGCAAAACGCGACAAGGTCTATGTTTGAACAAAGACAAAGGTTATGACACGCGACGATATACAATTTGAACTGAATACCCGCCTGGACATAGAATATGCGGTGCGGGACTTTATCGATGCACACCGATTAACCGGTAATGGCGTCCTGACAAACATAGCTATTCAGGGAGATGCGAGAGAGGTGCACGCCCACATTGCGAGGCTGGATGCACTCCGGCGAATTATGGACCACCTGTCCGAAGACAATCGCACCCGGTGTCTGCCGGAAATCAGTAGTCGCATGGACCAGTTCGTAAAAAGACACGCGTTAATTGGCTATGCTACCGCCCGGAGAGTCGCGAAAGCAGAACGCAACGCGGAAGTGCTCGCATTGCTTTCTGCGAGCGTTAGCACAGAAAGCGTTCTCGACCAGGAAGTGTTTGCCTGATAAATATTCTGATTTTTAAGAATAAGCCTCTCCGTGTCGATATCCAACAGTCATGGCATTCGTATAGAAGAATAATGACATTCGGATAATTCAACCACATATGAGGACGTGGAGCTTTTGTCTGGTGCTATGTCCAATGGTCACTATCAACGGCTCCGAAATTGATGTGCTGAATATCTTCAATCATCGATTGGAAAAAGTACACCGCATCACTTCCCCTTCGTCCTCCGGCAACGCGAAGGCACTGACAACTCACTGAGTATCGTTGGGGTTGGAAAACATCCTAGTCAGCGACAACCAATAAAAAAGGCAGTCACATAATGTAACTGCCTAATTATCAAGGTGTGGGCCCAGCAGGGCACGATCCTGCGACCCCCTG
>JAEZDW010000190.1 GCA_023417955.1 Bacteroidota bacterium | reverse complement strand
TGCTACCTCATCGGCCGCTTTGCGAAGGTTATCTTCGACTTCCTGCCAGCGTTCCTTGTTTTCGGCCTCTTTTTTCACGCGCTCTGCAGCGACTTTCAATTCTTCGAATTTTTCACGAAACTCCTTTTCAAGCTTGTCAGCCGCCTCCTGGAATTCGTGCACAAATCCATCCACTTTTTCTCCGAAGTTGGAGAATGTCTTGTCCTTCTTTTCATCGCTTTGTGTTTCCATGTGTTTTGGCTTTATTTTTTTATTGATAACGTGAACCAACATCATTCTTATGCAGGAAGACCAGCCCGAAAACGAACATCGGCTGAATAATAGCGAGGAACGTCAAGAGCAATCGGAATCTGCATCAACGGACCGTCTGCAGGAACAGGATCCGATAGAATACATCAAGCACATGCTTGAAAGTAAATCTACGGCCAAGCAGACTACTTTCAAACACCTGAAAGATGCTTTTTCCATTCTGTGTACGGAGTCCCGACATATCATCGATGAGCTGAATGAAAAGGTTGAAACTGACGATGAGGACGTAACATTATCGTTCAAAAACATTTCGAAATACGAATTTCAACTGAAGCTCGCTGGCGACCTCCTGATTTTTGTCATGCATACAAACATCGTTACGTTTGACGACGAACATCCTGTGATTAAAAACGCTTATATCAGTGAGAAGGAAGTCAATCGTTACTTTGGGCAGATCAACATATACAACTTCATGTACGATAGTCTGCGTTACAATCGGGGACACGACCCCGGGTATCTGATTGGCAGGCTGATGGTTAATCATGAAAACAGGTACTTCATGGAGGGTGAACCTCAGTTTTCCAGGGAGTTCGGTGAAATATCGGCGTTGCCGCTCTCTCGGGGGGACCTTCAACGGATTATAAAACTTTCACTGAAGGTTGCCATTCGCAACGACCTGATGGCGCCACAGTACAACAAGGTCCGGTTCATAACACTTAATCAGAAAAATGAACACACAATGGAGCTTGGTGGCGGCCAAAAAATCGGGTTCAGGATGAGCTACGAAAAACAGCTCAGATAACCGCTGTTAAATTTGCGGGTAGTGCTTTGTTGAAGCGGTTGTTTTTCTATTTTTACCGCTGTATGTCATTTTTTCGATCACTTCGATATTCTTTCACGGTCTTCTTATTCGCGGCGGTCCTCGTTGTAGCTGACGGGTGTGCTTCGTCGCGATCAGCACACAAGAAAAAGCTTAAGCCTGGTAAGCCGATCCCCTGTCCTCAAAAGGATTGCTGATGAACCTCAGGAAGATTGTCATCGCAATTGACGGTTATTCAGCATGTGGCAAGAGTACAACCGCCAGGCAAGTCGCAAATGTGTTGGGCTACCGCTATATTGATTCCGGCGCGATGTATCGGGCGGTTACACTTAATTTCCTTGAGCGTCACGTAGCGCTGACCAACCCGAAAGAAGTTCAGAAGGCGTTGCAGGAAGCCCATATTACCTTCCACCTCAATTCAAAAAAGGAATCTGAAACGTTCCTCAACGGTCTTAACGTCGAAAAGAAAATCCGGTCCATGCGCGTATCGGAAATGGTGAGCCAGGTCAGCACGATAAAAGAAGTACGCGTTGCTATGGTCGACTTACAACGTAAGATGGGTCGCGAAAAAGGGGTCGTAATGGACGGCCGCGACATTGGTACAACTGTCTTTCCGGCGGCGGAGCTGAAATTGTTTATGACGGCTGATATGCTCGTAAGGGCATTTCGGAGACAGCGCGAACTGCTTGAGAGAAAGCAGCTGGTCGACCTTGATGAAGTGATGGACAATTTGATACGCCGGGACCAAATCGATACAACCCGCCAGGAAAGTCCCTTGAAACAGGCCCCCGACGCGATCGTAATCGATACCACATTTATCACGTTGGATGAGCAGGTTGACGAGGTCGTGCGGCTCGCTCTCGGACGTATGTTTTAAGCCACTTTACAACATTCCCGCCCGGTCTTTTCACATCTGCCAAAAATGTTGTTTTTGAGCTCGTAACGGCGTTCCAATAAAATAATAATACCTTATTGGATGTTCGAAAAAATGCTAATTTTGCCCCCGTTCGTAAAACAATTGATCAGCCATCTTCATGGGCAAAACCATTCGATTAAAAAAAGGCTTTGACATCAACCTCGCCGGAAAAGCCGCTCCCAAAATAGTGGCAGGCTCCATTGAGAATGGAGAAACCTTCGTCATCAAGCCCACCGATTTTCACGGGATTTACATTCCCAGGGTCGTGGTAAAGGAAGGCGATACGGTAACTGCAGGCTCGCCTCTTTTTCACGACAAGAGAAACGACAAGATCACGTTTACCGCGCCGGTGAGTGGTGAAGTGGTTGAAATCAAGCGCGGCGACAAACGCAAGCTGCTTGAAGTCAGGATACTCGCCGATTCAAAAATCGAGTACAAAAAGTTTCGTGCATTTTCTGAAGGTGAAATCGGTTCCATCAGCCGTGAGGAGGCACAACAACAAATACTCGAAAGTGGCGTGTGGCCTAACCTCATACAGCGTCCGTTTGGAATAGCTGCAAATCCTGACGAAACTCCGAAGGCGATTTTTATATCGGCTTTTGATTCACATCCTCTTGCACCTGATTTCAATCTGATCTTCAAAGGGCAGGAGAAGGAGTTCCAGGCGGGAGTCAGCGTTCTGAAGAAATTCACTGACGGCAAAGTTCACGTGAATGTTCACGCAGACAAAGAAAATTCGCCGGTCTTCACCTCAGTTCAGGGTGCTGAACTGAATAAGTTTTCCGGGCCCCATCCATCGGGTTGTGTAGGCGTTCAGATTCACCACCTCGATCCGATCGGAAAGTCCGACCTTGTTTGGACAATCCATCCGGCGGGTGTTATTCAGATTGGAAAGTTATTCCTCAATGGCGTCTATGATGCATCACGTATCATTGCTGTCGCAGGATCCGAAGTAAAAGAACCTCAGTACTACGCGACCTATACGGGCGCGTGCGTGAAGAAGTTCCTCAATAACAACCTCAGACAGGAAAACGTGAGAGTGATTTCCGGAAATGTGCTTACCGGTAACCGAATCCCGAAAGACGGCCACATTGGCTTTTTTGATCACCTGGTCTCTGTCATTCCTGAAGGAGATTATTACGAATTCATGGGATGGATCACTCCTTCGTCAAAGAAACTCAGCGTAGTTCCGGGACTTGGACTGTTCTCTTTCATGAATTACAAAAAGGAATACGTTCTTGATTCCAACCTCCACGGTGAACCGCGGGCTTTTGTTCAGTCGGGCGTTTTTGAAAAAGTAACCCCGATGGACATACTGCCCACGTTTTTGTTGAAGGCGATTATCGCCGAGGACTTCGATGATATGGAGGCTCTTGGGATTTATGAGGTTATAGAAGAGGACCTCGCGCTTTGTGAATTTGTGGATGTGTCAAAGCACAATGTGCAGGAATTGCTTCGCGAAGGAATTGACCTAATCATGAATAGCTAATATGAAGTTCTTACGGAATACATTAGATAAGTATAAGCACAACTTCGAGAAGGGGGGAAAGTGGGAGCGATTCTACTACGCGTTCGAGGCAATTGACACGTTTGCTTTTGCTCCCAATCTCACGGCTGGCCCGAAAGGCGCACACATCCGCGATGCAATGGATATGAAACGGTTGATGATAACCGTGATTATCTCCATGGTCCCCGCACTCGTGTTTGGTATTTACAACGTCGGTCACCAGCATTTTATCGCAATTGGCGAACAGGCTGCCTTCGGGGATAAAGTACTCATTGGTTTGCAACAGGTACTACCGGTTATTGTGATATCGTACGCAGTCGGACTGGGTATCGAATTTCTTTTCTCAATTCTTCGCCGCCACCCTGTTAATGAGGGCTATCTCGTAACAGGATTATTGATTCCCCTTGTTATGCCTCCGGACATTCCGCTATGGCAGGTTGCTGTAGCGACTGCATTTGCCGTTGTTATTGGAAAAGAGGCTTTTGGTGGAACCGGCATGAACATTCTTAACGTTGCACTTACAGCACGTGCATTCCTGTACTTCGCGTATCCGCAACAGATGTCGGGTGATGTCTGGACTTATATTGGTGAGGGCCAGAAAACAGTAGAAGGCTTTTCCGGCGCGACACCGCTTGCCATCGGTAATGAGGTGGCTACGACCGGCGAGAATGTTGTACAGGCGCTCAATAGTTTCGGAGCCGGATGGGCCCCGGAAGGATTTTATAGTCTGCAGAACCTGTTTCTTGGTTTCCAGCCTGGAAGCGTGGGTGAAACGTCAACGTTGATGTGCCTCATCGGTGCGCTGATTCTCGTTGCAACCCGCACAGGCAGCTGGAAAATCATCGTTAGCGTCTTTGGCGGTGCATACGCCATGGGATTGTTGTTGAACGCCGTCGGAAGCAATGAGTATCTGCTATTGCCAGCACACTATCACCTGGTAATCGGGGGCCTTGCATTCGGAGCAGTTTGGATGGCAACCGACCCGGTAACTGCGTCACAAACCGAAACCGGAAAGTGGATTTACGGTTTCTTAATCGGTGTGCTGACTGTTCTCATCAGGGTATTCAATCCGGCTTATCCGGAAGGAATCATGCTTGCCATTCTTCTTATGAATGTCTTTGCTCCCCTGATCGATTATTTCGTAGTAAGTGCCAACAAAAAAAGAAGATTACAACGTGCGACAGTCTAATAGCTACATCATTTTATATGCGACAATCCTGTCGGTCGTATGCGCGGGTATGCTCGTTGGAGCGAACCTGCTGTTGAAGGACAGACAGAATGCTAATATTGAGCTGGAACAAAAAACGAGTATTCTGGCTACGGTGATGACCCTCGAAGAAGGTGCAGATATCGAAAAACTTTATCGTGAAAACGTACGAGAATTCGTTATCAACGCAGAAGGTGACGTTGTTCCTGGCGTCACTCCTAAGCAGATTGTCATTGCAACGGAGTACAAGAAGCCGATAAAAGAAAGAATGCTCCCGGTTTACGAATTCAGAAATAAGCAGGACACTACGCAGTTGGAATACGTGGTGTTGCCGGTGTTTGGTGCAGGCCTTTGGGATGCCATCTGGGGATTTGTTTCACTTGAGTCAGATATGAACACCGTGAAGGGTGTCAAGTTTGAACACAAGGGTGAGACGCCGGGGCTTGGTGCACGAATTACAGAAGAAACCGTTCAGTCGCGTTACCCGGGCAAACAAGTTTATGAAAACGGTAAACTTGTATCTGTTACTATGATGAAGGGCGAGGGCAAGGATTACTCCGGAGACAAGCACAAAGTTGATGGACTATCGGGTGCTACGCTGACTGCAAAGGGAGTTAATAACATGCTGGCAGAATATCTGGCGGCTTACGAAGGCTATATTAACAAGCATAAAAAAAATTAGGATGAGTACCGAAACAGCTGAAGTTAAAGAGAAAAAGAGTGAGCCGCTGTTTTCCAAGAAGAACAGGAAGCTTATTACGAATCCGCTTGACATTGACAACCCGATCACCGTACAGGTCCTTGGGATTTGTTCAGCCCTTGCTGTGACAACACAAATGGAGCCCGCGTTCGTTATGGCGTTGGCCGTAACCGTTGTGGTGGGTAGCTCGAATGCGATCATATCACTGCTTCGGAACACCATTCCATCAAGGATTCGTATCATTGTTCAACTCGCGATCGTATCCCTCTGGGTGACACTCGTGAATGAATTGCTCAAGGCGTATATGTACGACGTATCCAAGCAGCTTTCAGTTTTCGTCGGTCTCATCATTACTAACTGCATCGTGATGGGGCGCCTCGAAGCATTTGCTATGGGTAATAAGCCCGGACCTTCCCTGCTCGATGGAATCGGCAACGGCCTCGGTTATGGTTTGATCCTGATGCTTGTTGCGTTCTTCCGCGAACTGCTTGGATCCGGAGCCCTGTTTGGCTTCAAGGTCTTTGAAAGCATCGGACTGACTTATCAGGGGAATGGACTTATGCTCCTCCCTGCAGGAGCTTGTATTATCGTGGGAATTATCATCTGGGTACAACGGTCACTTAACGGTTACCGCGAAACACATTAATCTGGACTATGGAAAACCTGATCAGCATATTCGTCCGGTCAATATTTATTGACAACATGATCTTCGCTTACTTCCTTGGAATGTGTTCTTTCCTTGCAGTATCGAAGCGTGTCAGCACTGCTTTTGGACTTGGCATCGCTGTAATTTTTGTACTCGGCGTGACAGTGCCGATTAACTGGATTATCCAAAATAAGATCCTTACTGAAGGTGCACTTGCGTGGATTGGTCCGGATTTCGCAACCATGGATCTTACCTTTCTTCAGTTCATTATCTTCATCTGCGTTATCGCGGCGATGGTCCAATTGACTGAAATGGCTGTTGAAAAATTCTCACCAGCACTTTACGGTACGCTTGGAATTTTCCTTCCCCTGATCGCGGTTAACTGCGCGATCCTTGGTGGAGCGCTGTTCATGGTTCAGCGTCCCTACAACCTGGTTGAGGCCACTACTTATGGATTTGGTTCCGGTGTAGGTTGGATGCTCGCGATCGTTGCACTCGCCGGTGTTCGCGAAAAGATGAAGTACTCAAACGTACCCGGCCCGCTTCGTGGACTTGGTATTACGTTTATTCTTGTAGGATTAATGTCCTTCGGGTTCCTGAGCTTCCTCGGGTTTAGCCTGTAAGGAATAAGTTTCTATCTAAAGGCTTCCCGCAAAAAAAACGGGAGGCCTTTTTTTTTGGCTGGGCACGCAAGGGTTACCTTTCCACGTTTCTCATATAATAAGACATTGATCCCTCTCTTATGGAAAATTCGCTCAGACGAGTCCTTCGGTATTTTTTCAGCGGTACCGTATTTATCGTTCCCCTCGTAGCAACTGCATATTTCATCTTTGTCTCCATTACATGGCTCGACAGCCTCCTTATGCTTCCCTATCCTGGGCTGGGTTTTGTTATCATCTTCCTGGCGATCACCGGCTTCGGGTACCTGACCACAAACTTTGCATTCAAAGCAGCGCTGGATTGGTTCGATATGGTCATGAACAAGATTCCGCTGGTAAAGCTTATCTACTCTGCGGTAAAGGATCTCCTCGGCGCTTTTGTCGGCGATAAAAAGAAGTTTAGGAAACCTGTCCTCGTGAGAATTAACGAGCAGAATGCGCTATACCAAATTGGCTTCATCACCGAAAACGACCTCACCGCACTTGGC
>JAEZDW010000206.1 GCA_023417955.1 Bacteroidota bacterium | reverse complement strand
GATGCGCACCTTGTGACACCCTTTCAGGGCTTGGGATTGTTTGATTCTTTTACCCGGGGCTTACACCCCGGGCTCGGTGTGTGGCGCCCTTTCAGGGCTACTTTCGGATATCATCATTTTTACATTGTGAACTCGTGAAACTTTGTGCAAAGTTGCAAGACGCAATGCAATTATTCATTATCAATATTATAAATTATAAATTCCCTAACACCGCCATCGCGCGTTCTGCTACTACTTCCGGTGTGATGCGCGTAAGGCATGCAAAGTCCTTCCGGTAACAGGTTTCACGTCCGTATACGGAGCACGGTCGGCATGGCAACTCATCGCGGGAAATCTGCACGATGTTTTCAAGGGGTGATCCAAAGGGTGCGAAACCCACATCAGGATCGGTACCGCCCCAGACAGAAACGACGGGTATGTTCATGAGCGCGGCGAGATGCATATTCGATGAATCGACGCAAATCATCAGGTCGAGCCGCTCCATAAGCGCGAGTTCCTGCTTGATTTTCAAATTTCCGGCAACCACATGGCAGTGTTCCGGGAATTCATCTTTTAGTGTTTTGAAGAATGCAATTTCTTTTTCGCCACCGCCAAACAGGAAGAATCGCGTATTTGTATTCGATGCTAACGCGCGTATCAGTTTCGCATAATTTTCCAAAGGCCAGATCTTGGAAGTGTGCATGGCGAAGGGGGCGATGCCGATCCAGTGCTGCGATTTCGTTATTGCCTGACCGTCGAGCCATGTATTCACTTCGTTGCGTGTGAAGTCGCGTATACTGAGGTAGGGTGGTGGCAGGATCGGAAAATCAAATCCGGCCTTGACGAATGCCTGGCGGTAACGTTCCACTGTATGTGGGAGCGGTGTAACGTCTTTGTTTTCTTTTCTTGTAAACGCTTTCTTCTGTGGGCGTCCCTTGTCGAAGACAACTACCGGAACGGTGAATAATTTAAAGAGCGTCCGCATGACTATTGTGCGGATGTGATCATGCGCGTCGATCACTACATCATAGTCTGCCCGTTGCAATAATTTTCTGAAGAGTTCGCGCATGCCGAAGATGCCGTTGTAGGTGTAGTCGACGTCAGCGGGGTAGGGCACGACACGATCAATCTCAGTAAAGAAGGACGCAAACTTGGGTCGTGTAACAACAGTTACTTCAACATCGGGATACGCAGCCACCAGCGAACGTACAACAGGTACCAGAAGTACAACGTCGCCCATGGCTGAAAAACGAAGCAGGAGGATCTTACGCAAACCTTTTTAGTTTCAGAATCGGGATTACGAACTTTTCTGGGTATAGAGTACAGGGTTCAGGGTTTCATCGTTGTACATCTTCATCTGGCGGTAGACCTTAAACCTCCGTTCACCCGATCCAATATCTTCCATTAATTCATTGAATGCATTCTTCATGTCATCGCGTTGTTCGAGCAGCGTGGCAAGTTTTGACTTGCATTTTGCAATGTGGTCGGCGCCCACATCAGTACGCTCTGTCTGTTCTTTCATGTGAAAGATCTTCAGCAGCAAAATGCTCATGCGGTCCAATAGCCAGGCCGGTGTTTCTGAGTTGATACGTGCGCCGGGTCTGGGCTGAACATTCCTGAATTCCGCGAGAAAGTAATCGTCAATGCGTTCGACAAGATCGGTTCTGTCCTGGTTAGACTTGTCAATTCTTCGCTTGATCTTCAGCGCTTCCTCCGGCTGAATGCCCGGATCCCGGATTATGTCTTCGAGATGCCACTGCACTGTATCAATCCAGTTCTTTCCGTAAAGGAGGTGTTCGAACGAGCCGGCGGGATAAGGATTGCTCACCGGAGTATCGACATCGTCGCTCTTGTGATAATCATCAATACTTCTTTGAAAAACCTGGTAGCACGACTCCGCTTGCAACATATCTTTGATAACCGATTAAATGGCAATTTAAGTAATTTAGGAAATAGCGTTTCGAATTTTTCGATTTCAATTAAGTTCACTCCATGTCGTCGCATCACTTTGTAAGGGAAGGTCAGGAACCAGCGTTATTCATTTTTGATCCCGTTCCCTTCGGGGAGGTTTCTGAGCTGCTGGAATGGGCGCCTTTGCTAATGATCACCGAGGGTGCGCTCGACGCAGCACTGTCATGGTCGGTAAAAATCGACGTCGTTGTTTGTTCACCAGGATGCGAAGAAGCAGTATATGCCCGCCTTCAGCATCAGCTGCCGGTAGAGGTGCGGACTGAGATGTCATCAGACTGGTTAAAATCAAGTTTCGGCTACCTGCAAAAAAGAGGGTATTCAAGTATCCATCTGCTGACCCAACGGCGGGATGATGTTTTTGCAGCTATTGATGACGCGGAAGTAGTGCCCGATGTGACGGTCTTCGAAAACGGGGTGCGCTGGCTGCGTACAAAAGCGTATCGCAAGTGGGTTGCAGCCGGACAAAAGTTCCTGATTGCGCCGGAAAGCACCATTCCCGGCTTGAAAACCGGGGGATTGATGCTAACACGGAACGAGTTTCATGCAATAAATGACGGCGTTATCATCATCACAGGGCCGTCATTTTTCTGGGTTGGCGAAAAAATCTGAACAAGCTTACCATGGAAATAGGGGTAAAACTTTTCTGAGTTGTCATAACCCAAATGCCGCAAAAACGTAAATTTCGCAGACGATCTAATCAGAAGCAGTGGAATTAAACGAGAACCAGCTACTCGAAACGCTGAAGGCGGGCCAAATTACTGCTTTTGAGATGCTTTTTCGAACCTATTATCAACCCTTGTGTAGCTATGCCTACACCTTCGTTCAGGACAAGGACGAAGCAGAAGAGATCGTTCAGTCGACTTTCATTTCGCTTTGGGAGAAAAAGGAAATCCTCGAAATACGAACGGCGGTGAAGCCGTATTTGTATGCGATGGTCCGAAACGCATGCCTCAATGTGCTCAAGCACGCGAAGGTGAAAAAGGAGCATGCCGCTGTCCAAATGGCGATGGGTGAACGCAGCAGCGAATCCGTTGCGCGCACGGTAATGG
>JAEZDW010000100.1 GCA_023417955.1 Bacteroidota bacterium | reverse complement strand
CCGGGAAAGGTGCTAAATCCTGATCCCGAGTAACATCGGGAGAATATAAACCGATTAAAAAATGAAAAACATCAGTTTCACCCATCTCAGGAAAAGCCTACGTGGCTTAAGTGCTTACCTCAGGGATTTGTTCCATTCTATTTGTTGTCCGGTTTGCGACGACAGCATGTGTTGCTGTTGTTGTACCTGCTGTTGCTGAAAAGCACGACATCATCTTTCCACAACAGCACTACGCCCGGCCAGGTCCGGCCGTAGTGTAACCTTATCACAAAATCCGATTTAACAACATTTAAAATATTATAGCTATGTCAGGCTTACGTTTCGAAACATTACAACTTCACGCTGGTCAGGAAGTCGATCCCATCACTCGTTCACGCGCAGTACCGATTTATCAGACTACGTCATATACATTCAAGGATTCTGTTCATGGTGCAAACCTGTTTGCGCTTAAGGAATTTGGAAACATTTACACGCGCATTCAAAATCCGACGACAGACGTATTTGAAAAGAGGATTGCAGCGCTCGAAGGCGGTGTCGCCGCACTGGCAACCAGTTCGGGAATGGCTGCACAGTTCCTTGCCCTTCACAATATCCTTCAGGCAGGAGATAACTTCGTTTCCACGAGCTTTGTTTATGGAGGAACCTATAATCAATTCAAAGTTTCTTTTAAAAGACTGGGTATTGAAGCACGTTTTGCAGAAGGAGATACAGCAACTTCATTCGAGAGTCTCGTCGATGAAAACACAAAAGCTTTTTTCATTGAAACAATCGGAAATCCTGGTTTTAACATTCCCGATTTCGAAGCAATCGCAGCGGTAGCACGCAAGCATGATATCCCCCTTATCGTGGACAACACCTTTGGCGCTGCAGGATATCTGTTCAGACCTTTCGAACACGGAGCGAACATCGTGGTACAATCTGCAACGAAGTGGATCGGTGGTCACGGTACTTCGATCGGCGGGGTTATTGTTGACGGTGGCAACTACAACTGGGGCAATGGCAAGTATCCGCAGTTCACAGAACCGAGTGAGGGCTACCACGGACTGAAGTTCTGGGAGACGTTCGGCGAAGGAAATCCGCTCAACCTTCCAAACATTGCATACATCATCCGCGCACGCGTTGAAGGATTGCGCGACCTCGGACCTTCATTGAGTCCGTTCAATTCTTTCCAACTGCTTCAGGGACTTGAAACGCTCTCCCTGCGCGTACAACGCTCTGTAGACAATGCTCTGGCACTCGCGCAGTGGCTTGAAAAACATCCGCTGGTGGAAAGCGTGAACTACCCCGGCCTGGAAAGCAGCACGTATCACAAACTTGCAAAGAAGTACCTCAGAAACGGATTCGGCGCAGTCTTCTCCTTCACACTGAAAGGCACTAAGGCGCATACCAGCCGCTTCGTTGATAAT
This sequence comes from Bacteroidota bacterium, assembly GCA_023417955.1. Lineage (GTDB taxonomy): Bacteria > Bacteroidota > Bacteroidia > Cytophagales > Cyclobacteriaceae > Ohtaekwangia. The sequence goes on along the minus strand of JAEZDW010000100.1, from coordinate 11,793 downwards.
CTAAAACTGATCAGTCACCTCGCCAATCTTGGAGACAGCAAAACATTGATCATTCAACCATCTGCGACTACGCATCAACAGCTCAGCGACGAAGAGCAAATCACTGCGGGAGTACTGCCAAGCTTGTTGCGTGTTTCTGTTGGCATCGAACATATTGATGATTTGAAAGCGGACTTCCAACAGGCATTCGCAAGAGTGTTTGAAGGCGAACTCGTATCATGATCATAACGCCCGGATGGAAAAACACGATCATACCTTTCACTATACAAAATCCCTGAAGCTGGAGTCCGGCGAATCATTGCCGGGCTTCCAGCTTAGGTACACCACGCTCGGCAAGCTAAATCACGACCGGTCAAATATTGTATGGGTTTGCCATGCGTTGACCGGAAGTTCTGATTTCACTGATTGGTGGGGAGAGTTGTTTCGTGAAGGGAGTGCGTTTGATCCTCAGAATTACTTTATCATTTGTGCTAACATGCCGGGTGGGTGTTATGGATCGACAGGTCCCCTTTCTTTAAACCCGGAAGGACAACCCTATTATCATTCATTTCCCGCGTTGACTAACCGGGACGTTATAGCAGCGTTCGATTTACTTCGAAGAGAGCTGCGCATCGAGCGCGTGCATACGCTCATTGGCGGCTCACTTGGAGGCCAGCAGGTACTTGAATGGGCAGTGCAGCAGCCCGACGTTTTTGAACATATTGTTCCGATAGCCTGCAACGCTTTTCATTCACCCTGGGGCATCGCTTTTAATGAGGCACAGCGTATGGCGATTGAGGCTGACCCGACGTGGAAAACAGACGATCCGCGTGCAGGCACTGAGGGTCTCAAGGCGGCGCGCGCGATAGGAATGATTTCCTACAGGTATTACGAGACCTTTAATCATACGCAGGCGGAGAAGACCGACGATAAGGTTGACGATTTTCGCGCGTCGTCATATCAGCGCTATCAGGGGCAGAAGCTGACAAATCGTTTTAACGCATTCACCTATTGGCTGCTCAGCAAGATGATGGATAGTCATAACGTTGGAAGGAGCAGGGCCGGCAACAAGGAAGCACTTCGCTCAATTCGGGCAAAAACATTAGTGATTGGTATCGACACCGATATTTTATTTCCCGTTGTGGAGCAGAAATTTATCGCTGAACATATCGCGAATGCGGAGTATGCTGAGATCACATCACTGTACGGACATGACGGATTTCTGGTTGAATTCGATCAACTAGATACGATCCTCAAGAATTACTATAACAAAAATGAAGAACCGGGTTCGGGAGTCGTGGCACAAGCGAATCAGTTGCAAGTTAATAATCTGAAAAAATGAGAAGGAATTTGAAATTAGGATTGTTTGGTTTCGGATGTGTTGGTCAGGGACTCTATCACGTACTGGAGGAAACACAAGGCGTTAAGGCGGAGATAAAAAAGATCTGCGTCAAGACAAAAAATAAGGCACGTCCCCTGAGCGAGGACTTGTTCACTTTTTCACCGGAAGAGATCCTCAACGATCCCGACATCGACGTCGTCGTTGAATTGATTGATGACGCTGCCGCCGCATTCGAAATTGTCAAAGCCTCTCTTCTGAAAGGCAAGGCCGTCGTGACGGCTAATAAAAAGATGCTTGCAGAACATCTTGAAGAACTCTATCAGCTTCAAAAACAGACAGGCAAACCGTTGTTGTATGAAGGCGCGGTCTGCGGAAGTATCCCCATCCTTCGGAATCTGGAGGAGTATTATGATAATGACCTGATCAGCAGCATAGAAGGAATCTTTAATGGTTCAACAAACTATATTCTCACCAAAGTCTTTGAAGAAAACAAGAGTTATCCGGACGCATTGGCGAAGGCACAGGAGCTTGGCTTCGCTGAATCGGATCCCAGGCTGGATGTGCAAGGCTACGATGCAAAATACAAGCTGGTTCTTGCGATAGCCCATACGTTTGGAGTGTTTGTACGACCCCAAGAAGTAGCAAATATTGGAATCGACCGGATTTCCGAGATCGACCTCAAGTTCGCGCGTGAAAACCATTATGCAATCAAGTTGATCGCGCGTGCCTTCAAGATCAAGAATCGGATCTACGGGTTTGTGGCTCCGCAGTTTGTTCGCGACCAGCACCCGCTGGCTTCGGTGCGCAATGAGTACAACGCGGTTCAGGTAGAAGGAGCGTTCGCTGAAAAGCAGTTGTTCATAGGAAAAGGTGCGGGAAGCTATCCGACCGGGTCAGCCGTGCTTAGCGATGTTTCTGCGCTTACCTACGACTACGCATACGAATATAAGAAGCTCCACCAGGGAGCGCAGTTTGAATTTTCGAACGACATTTTGGTCGATGCCTTTGTAAGTTTTGATCACAAAACGCCAATTTCTATCAGCGACTTTGATCAGTTTAAGTCAGGCTATGCCGCCAACGGCAAGCAATACATGGTCGGGCGGGTGCGGCTCGGTAAGCTGCTTGACTGGCACGAGAACTTCGGGGCCGGCGTCATTCTCGCGCCGGACAGCGTTTTTGTACCGGCATTGCCCGTCGACGAAAAAGTAGCCGTCATCTGACATCGTCGACAGGCCTTCAGGGAACACTCTTCAGGAAAAACCCCGGCAGTTTTTTAGCCCCGTTTTTCATGCAGGAAAAAGCGGTTTTCTGCATTTTCAGGTGCTGAAAAAACTATGCATTTCTGTGAAGTTTAATGCGCCTCCGGCTATATTTGTAGCCGCTAAAAATCAATTTTTCGATGATTGTTCTGTCTTCAATTATAGCGTTCACCCTGGTTATTCTACTGTTGGTGTTGATGCTGCTGCTGGCTCAGAAAAAGCTGGTGCAATCGGGTCCGGTCAAGATCGTGATTAACGGTGAGAAGGAAATTACAGTAGCCGCGGGTAGCTCGCTGCTTAATACCCTCGCCAATGAGAAAATCTTCCTGCCGTCGGCGTGTGGGGGAGGTGGAACGTGCGCTATGTGCAAATGTGTGGTCGAAACCGGCGGTGGCGATGTCCTTCCGACAGAACTTGGTCACCTTTCCCGCAAAGAGCGCAAAGACCACGTCCGGCTGGGATGCCAGGTTAAGGTCAAGCAGGACCTTAGCATTAGAATCCCGGAAGAAATCTTCGGAATCAACAAGTGCGAGTGTGAGGTGGTGTCCAATTACAACGTATCGACCTTTATCAAGGAGTTCAAGGTTAAGCTTCCTCCTGGTGAATCACTCAAATTCGAGGCAGGTGGATATATCCAGATCGACGTTCCCGCTATTACTGTTGACTACAAGACTATCGATATAACACCGCATCCTGAACTTGGTCACGCAGATCCGAACGTGTTCAAGGGCGATTGGGACAAGTTCAAGCTTTGGGATCTGAAGATGAAAAACGATGAGCCCATCTTCCGTGCGTACTCGATGGCCAACCACCCGGCTGAGGGTAATATCATTATGCTCAACATCAGGGTTGCAACTCCACCGTGGGATAGAGCAAACAACCGCTGGATGGACGTAAACCCGGGAATTTGCTCCTCATACATTTTCTCGAGAAAACCTGGTGACAAAGTGACGATTTCCGGTCCTTACGGTGAATTCCACATTAACCCGACACAGCGCGAGATGATCTACATCGGAGGTGGAGCCGGAATGGCGCCGCTGCGTGCACAAATATTCCATTTGTTCCACACGGAGCGCACTAACCGAAAGGTTTCCTACTGGTATGGCGGTCGCTCGAAGAAGGAGTTGTTCTATGTGGACCATTTCCGGAAAATCGAAGATGAGTTCCCGAACTTCCAGTTCAACATTGGTCTCAGCGAGCCGCTTCCTGAAGATAACTGGAAAGTAAAGACAAGCCTTGAAGACAAAGAAGGTGACGGTTACGTTGGCTTCATTCACCAATGCTTGTATGATAATTATCTTAAGGATCATCAGGCTCCGGAAGATGTGGAGTTTTATCTCTGCGGCCCGCCGCTTATGAACGCAGCGGTGCTGAAGATGCTCGATGAAATGGGTATTCCAAAAGAAAATATTCGCTTCGACGATTTCGGTGGTTAACCGAATCTTTCATACTACTTCGCAAAAAAGGTCGGCTATCCGACCTTTTTGTTTTTGCAGAGCATTTTTCCTAACTATGATGTACCAACCCTATCCCGTTGAGACGGCTCGCATCCATATTTTTTCTAGTGGTATTTCTCTTCAATGTCGGAGGATACTACATCGTCTTTTGGGCGATGGGGGTTCAGGTCACAAATAATTTGCTCTGGCGCCTGGATGCAGACAACTATTCAAGTGATGATGCCATTGTCCTGAGCCTGCCTTTGTCGATGCCGTATCCTGCCCACACGGGTGAGTACATGCGCGTAAATGGAGACTTCGACTATGATGGTCACCATTATCGCCTTGTCAAGCAAAAGGTAGAACACGATACCCTGTTCATTGTTTGCATCCGCGATCATGAATCGATGAAACTTGCAAATGCGCTGAGCGAATACACGAAAGCAGCGAATAATCTACCTACAGGAACGAAGCAGGCTCTGGTGTTTCTCGGCAAACTGTACAAAGATTTTAATACGACGGAATTTAACGTCTATTGCCAAAGCCGTTTATTTTTTGAACGAAAGTTTTGTGCGTCGTTCTCTCCGGCCCTTCTTACAGGTGAGCATGCTGTAGAGTCGCCCCCTCCCTGGAACCTTTGCGCCACCGGCTAACTGTCTGGCTACTCTGTAGCATGAATTGTCTCGTTCAACCTTAACAACGCAAACCCATAGCTATGAAAAGAAAATTATACGCTATACTATTCTTATTATCTGCCGGCATTTTGATTTCAACCCATACCAATGGCCAGGGTTGTGTCGCAGTGCGAAATATGTCAGGATGCGCCTTGACGTATGACTCAGTTTCAACAGCTGATAAATTCCTTGTTTCGCTCAACTACAGATATTTCCGATCCTATAAACACTTCAGAGGAGATCACGAAGAAAAGGAACGTGTTGAAAACGGAACAGAAGTTATCAACAATGATAACTCCGTAATTCTCGGATTAACTTATTTTGCGAACACCAGGCTAAGCGTTACCGTTGCAGTTCCATATCTATTCATAGACAGATCATCACTGTATGAACATTATGGAAATAGGCTGGAAGACAATCCTCAGCAAGAGCGATTCCATACGTCGTCAAAAGGATTAGGTGACATCAGGTTGACGGCAAATTACAATTGGATGATTGGTCATACTTCAAGGCTGACTCTTGGCGCCGGGGTAAAACTCCCGACAGGCAAGTATGATTACAAAGACTACTTCCACGCGCTTGATCAAAACGGTCAGGATAGTCTTTTTTACAAGGTTGTCGATCAGTCCATTCAACCCGGTGATGGAGGCTTTGGAATCATAACCGAAGCGAATTTCATCAAGGCGATCGGACAGCGCTTCCAGATATATGCCGATGGTCTTTACATGATGAATCCGCGCAATACCAACGGGGTGCTGCGTTCAACGGCGCCGACGAACATTCCGCACGGGAATGAATTTTCGGTTGCCGACCAATTCTTCGCCCGTCTTGGTGCGAGGTATGTAAAAGGAGGTTCTCAGTTTGGTTTCGGTGGCCGTATAGAAGGCATTCCCGCCCGTGATCTCATTGGGCGCAATGACGGATTCCGTCGCCCGGGTCATATCATCTCTGTGGAACCTTCATACATTCTTACGAAAGGCAATCACAGCTTTACGGTCAACGTTCCGGTTGCACTTTATCGAAACAGGATACGAAGCGTTTTTGACGTACAACGGAAAAGCGCGGGTGGTGACGCCGCATTTGCAGACTGGCTCTTATCCGTGGGGTATGCCTACAAAATTCAACGATAATTACTTTGGTTAACGACGAAGAGGCCCGTCCCTTTGGACGGGCTTTTTTATTTTTTCTCGGGGATCTCGGGAATCTTCAGCCGTACCGTTGTCCCAACGTGAAGTTCGGAATCGATGCTGATCTCGCCGTTAAGTTTTTCAACAGCTTCCTTAACGATATATAAACCGAGACCGGATCCGGCGTTGTCGTCCGTAGCGCGATAAAACATCTTGTACAGATTGGGTAGATGCTCTTTTTCAATACCCTTACCGTTGTCTTCCACTACTACGTACGCACTCCCATCCTGGAAGGATACAGCTACTTTTATTACAGGATCCTTTCCGTTTCGGTAGCGGATCGCATTCGAAATCAGATTGTTCAGAATAACCTTTAGTCGCCAACGGTCTGAATAAAACACTTTGCGCTGATCAATATTAATGATCTTTTCGACACTCTCGCCTTCTGGTGTAGCGAACTTCAACTGGTCAAATGTCTCCACCACCAATTCGGTGAAATAAATTTGGTCTCGGGCAACGTCAAGGCGCGTGTTTCGTGATTGGTCGAGGATCTCTTTGATAAAATGATCCTGCTGGAGCGCACTTTTATATATCAGCTCCAGATATGTATCCTTCATCTTGGCGCTCTTGTCCTGTCGGGCAAGATTTATAAGACCGAGTACAGAGGCAATTGGCGCCCTTAGATCGTGGGATACACTGTAAACAAAGTTATCGAGTTCAGTATTCCGTTTACTTAACTCATCGTTTGTCTTCTGAATTTTTTGCTCTGCTTCTTTTCTGATCTGGATTTCTTCCTTCAATTCTTTGGTGCGTTCCTGAACTTTGCTTTCCAGGGTCGCCGTCAGGTCAATCAGTTCTTGCTGGGCTTGTCGTCTTTCCGTAACGGTAGCAGATAAGACAATAGTTGATACGCTGATTACGCCCATAAAAATTTGCAGAAGCAACATCGTGTTATATGAGTCGCTTAGGATGAACGGACCCTGATTCGAAATTGTGATGTAGATGGCAGAAAGGGAAGCCAGCATAACACCGCTTGTCGCGAGGGAAAGGTTGAAACGAAACGCGATCCAAAGTAAGAATGGTAACACCAGAAACGGCAGCGCATGCTGAAAAGTGACAGCTACGTATTCTATCTGCAGGAAAATGTACAGGGCAATCCCGAAGATTATGAATACTGCAATTTCAATAATCTTTTCCCACGTTATCTTGATGGCGGGTTTTCGCACAACAGACAAGATAAAGGGTGTGAAAAGGAGGATACCCACAGCGTTGCCCACCCATGCGGAAAACGCGGTTCGATAGAAGAGATCCTCATCGAGAATGTTGTTTATCAGGAGAATCCACGTCGCGATTCCAGCGCCAACCACACACATCACCATGGTAATGAAAAGAAAGCGAAACGCATTTTTGGCACTGTTGAACGGGTAGTCTCTGATCCAAACCTTGTGTAACAGGCTTCCCACGATAGCCTCGAGGGTGTTGGCGATGGCTATGCCGGAACTGACGATGATGACATTCGGCGGCGCCATACCCGGATTGTTCCAAAAGGCGAGGATGTTTGCAACGAGTGAACCGATCATAATTCCCGGCCAGATAGAACGGCCGAACAAGAGCGTCAATGCGAATGCGATACCCGAAGGCGGCCACGTGGGCAGACTTGTTGTATTCTCAAAGGCGAGGTAATATCCGAGCCTGGCCGCGAGATAGTAGGCCAGGGCAACACCAATGATTTTAAGGTCGTGACTCTGACGCAAAGAAAGTCTGGGGGCGGTAAGTATAGTTCTCACACGTTTAGTAAATATAACCATAATTCCTCAACCGATCCACAGTCAGGCTAAATCATCCCACTGGCCAATATTTTCAATGGAGGCGGCACGATTAGTCGTGAAATCCTATATTACACCACAAATTTCTGACTTATGGACCTGACCATACTCTTCAGCCCGGTTGACGAAAGTATCTACTCCGGTGTGACATCAAACGCCAGCTTTTACCGAAGCATTTCGGTTTTTGCGGAACGTATGCCTGATTACAGGGATGCTCACATCGCGCTTATTGGATTGGTAGATGATCGCGGCTCGGCTGGAGGCAAAGGCATTGCCACCGCTGCCGATGAAGTGCGTAGAAAATTGTATAACCTGAAACGGGGTACGGGAGCTTATCGGGTTGTCGATCTTGGTAATCTGAATCCTGGAATTGATCTCGACGAAACATATGTGCGTATCAGCGAAGTATGTCGGATGTTACTGGAGTCGAATGTGTTGCCGGTGCTCATCGGTGGCAGTCATGATATGGACTACGGGCAATACTGTGGGTATGAATCGCTCGAGAAACTGGTAAGTTTTGTAAATGTTGATGCATTCATCGACCTCGAAGACAAGAATGAATCAAAGCCGAATCAGCAGCATATTCACCGGATACTTCTGCATGAGCCGAACTATTTGTTCAGCTACACACACCTTGCGTATCAAACTTATCTCATTGATCCCTATGCCGTTTCGATTCTCGAGAAGTTATATTTTGAATCATTCAGGGTCGGGCAAATCCGAACGAACATTCACGAAATCGAACCAGCTGTAAGGAATGCGGATATGTTGTCCTTCGACGTTACTGCAATTCGATCGTCCGATGCGCCGGGTAATCCCATCGCACAACCATTCGGTCTTACCGGAGAAGAAGCCTGCCAGATATGCTGGTATGCAGGACTTAACGAGAAGTTAAGTTCCATTGGCTTCTATGAGTACAATCCCGAATTTGATGACAGTCAGCAGAAGACCGCATCGGTTATTGCAACGATGGTTTGGTATTTCATAGAAGGGTATTACCACCGAAAAAACGATCAGAATTTTCGCGGCAATGATTTTCTCAAGTACTCGGTTTCGATGCCCGTTGAACCGGAAGTGATTACGTTTTACAAAAGCAAGCTTAGTGAAAAGTGGTGGATGGAAGTGCCGTATCCTCAGGGCCATGCAAGGTACTCACGAAACAGCATCGTTCCGTGCAGTTACAATGACTATCAGGTAGCGGTAAAAGGTGAAGTTCCGGAACGTTATATCAGCGCGATCGCAAAGCTGATTTGATCACAACACGTTGTTCAGTTGTTCCTTGATTTTTTCGAGTTCTTCCTTCATGATGACAACGTGCTTTTGAATATCAGCATCGTTGGCTTTCGAACCAATGGTATTAATCTCGCGACCAATCTCCTGGCTTATAAAACCGAGTTTTTTCCCATTGTTCTGATTTTCACTGATCACCTGCAGAAAATAGTCGAGGTGTGATCGAAGACGAACTTTCTCTTCGTTGATATCAAGTTTTTCAATGTAGAAAACGATCTCCTGTTCAAGTCGGTTGAGGTCATAACCTTCTTCACCGAATACTGCCTGAATATTGCCTTTAATGCGATCGCGTATGCGTTGAATTCGTTTGGGGTCGAGTTTTTCGATTTCAGCAAGTTCCCGGCTGATGACCTCGACACAGCCCTTAAGCATTTTTTCCAACGCACTTCCTTCGGCTTTCCGGAAGTCGTCACATTTCTTCAGTGCTTCGTCAATGCATTTCCGAAGTTTGGACCATTCTTCCGAATCTACGGTTTCTGTGATTTTGCCCTGAATGACGTCTGGTGAATTGAGCGCGATTTCAAAAATGCGTTCATTAGACACAATACCAGCCTTCCCCGCGAGCTTATTGAGTTCCTGAAAGTAGGCGAGGAAAAGCGACTCGTTATAAGTCTGGCGGATTTCCTTATCCGCATAAGGCAGGTAATCCACACTTAGTGTAACCTTTCCACGTTCAAGTTTCTCGCTCACAAGATTGCGTACTTCGATTTCCTTGTCGGAAAACATTTTTGGAAGGCGGAGTGTGAGGTCAAGAAACTTTGAGTTGAGCGATTTCACCTCCGCGCTCATTAATACCTGGCCATTGTCATTGATAAACTGGCCAAAACCGGTCATGGATTTGATCATGCAGTCCGCTGTTGGGTGGCGAAAATACAAAAAAGATTAGCGACGCAACTATGCACGCGCATCAGAAGTCGAAACCAAGTGTGAAATAGAACTTCGGCTTAAGTACTTCATAGTTTTCGACAGGCCAGGCCAGGTCGAACTTCATGTAGTATCCGAGGATTACGGTACGCATTCCAACACCATAACTGTATAACCACGGGTTGAGATAATTCTTGATCTCAATTTCGAATGCCGACGGATACCCTCCGATGCGATCGTAGCTCACACTGTTTTCCGACGAGAAAGGAGGTTTACCCGACCAACTTGTACCAACATCGTAGAAGGCGATGAACTGCATGTTCCGCAGAAAGTTTGACGATATCGGACCATTGGTAAGCGCACGGATAAACGGCACACGTAACTCAACGTTGCCCATCATCACGCTGTTTCCAAACAAGGTAGAGTATTCGAATCCGCGCAAGGATGTTGCGAATTCTGCAAACAGAATATCGGGGTTGGCAAACGGATAGCCCAGCGGATTGGGAACCCCGTTGCTGGTTTGCCCGGTAATCCGCGCCTTGTTAAAGAGCCAGTTGTCCATACCACCAAGCATATATACTTTCGGTGACCGCCCGAAAAATGTTCCTGCAAATCCGCGTACCGCGAAAACAATCTCCTTGTAAATCTTTTGGTAGTGACGAACGTCGATAGTAGCCTGGCTGAAACTGTTTTCCGGATCGTCAAGACCCTGATAGTGCTGGAACATAAGTTTACCGCGGGTGCCTTCTATCAGGTTTAACCCCGTTGATACGCTGTTGTCATAAACGACTTCTGATTTGAAACCGCCGTAATAATTCGTCACGGGAGGAACGTGTGGCGGAGCCGTTGGCAGATCACGCTCATCGAGATCTACCGTTCGGGTAAGCGCAGCAAACGGTTTGGCTGTAATCCGGAGGCGGTCTGTTATGGGAAGCGCTGCTCCGAGTTCAAACCTGTTTAAGGAGTAATGGAATACAAGGGGATCTTCACCCGGCAGAGAAGGCTGCGCATCCATACGGATACCTCGCCGGTCAAAACGTGCGCTGAAATCAATGAGCGATGGCAAATACTGGAATTCAGCGTATGCGTTTCCGCCGCTCTTCAAATCCACCGCAGTCATAATCCCGCCGTAGAAGCGGTAGCTTTCCAGCATGTCGTTCATTTGCGTTTCAATCGAAACACCCAATCCCCGCAATGGATCAACTACAAGAGAGGTTACGAGGTTGTTATAGCTGAACTTGGTTTCGTAATCAAACGGACCTGTTACCCGGCTCTTGTCTCTGGCCTTCATGTACCGTGTGAGGAACGATTCGTTCGGTTGATTCTGCTTTACTGCTTCATCTTCAAAAACGTAATTGTCGGTATTGACGATGTCTTTCGGTTGTTGTGTGACAGGTGGGGCAGGTGTGTCTTCGCGATTCAGTGAATCGATTGACGGGGTGACAGGAATGGACTCCCTGACAGCCGGTTCTTCTGCTGTCACTGAGTCAGGTGTGACTGATTGTTGCGCCTCCCTCAGGCGCGCGTTGAGCAAATCCTTAATGCTCATTGTCTTGTTTTCTTCCTGGCGCTTACGTTCCCGAATCACGCGTACCTGCTGGAGTTCTTTGCGGCGCGTTGCTGGCGTAAATACCTGCCGGTTGAGATTGAATCCCCGGTCAACGAAAATGTTTTGCCTGAAGTTCTTGTTCAATACGAAAGCAAGTGTATTGTGGCTGTTATTGTAGTCGAACGTTGAGATGCCGGATGCGAAATTTGTAATCTGCGAATAGATGCCCGTGGCACGATTGTACTTGAAGAGGTTCGTGATACCACGCTGATCACTCAGATAAATGAAGGTGTTTTCATCAATGGCAAGAGGTGCGTAATCTTTACTAAGCGTATTCGTTACTTTTTCAACAACAAGATTTGTGCTGTCAAGGTCAAAGATGTACAAATTGTAATTGTCGTTCAGTTTTTCGAATTCCGGTACTGTCGTCGCACGTAGCGTGTCGTT
>JAEZDW010000023.1 GCA_023417955.1 Bacteroidota bacterium | reverse complement strand
CTACAAGGCTGAGGCAACTGCATTGTCTAAAGGTGACGCCAAATTATCCCGTTACCTGAAAAAGGAAAGTCAAAAAGTTCTCCGAAATCTCGACAAGATTCGGGAGATGGCAGACACGCTACTTCCGGTTTTTCAGCAGGAACTGCGGAAGCGCACGCAACGCCTCGAGGTTCGTATCGGGAAATTAAATAAGTCAAAGGAAACACTCAGCTCCGACAATCTTCTCCTTGAATACAAAAAGAAGGACCTGCTCCTCCTTACGACGAGGCTTGAGGAGGCCAATGAAGAGATCAGTCTCAAAAACCGGGAGCTGATGGAACAACAACGGCTGATTTCCGAAGTTCGCGAAGAGTTGCTGCGAAAGAACCAGGAATTGGAAGCGCAGAAGGAGTCGTTGCTGGATCAGTCGGACTATCTGCATGAGGCAAATGAGACGATAACAAAAATGCACCAGGAGGTTGAGGCACAGAAGGATGAAATCCTTCGAAAGAACGATGAACTCCTGAAGCTCAACAACGAAAAGAATAACCTGATTGGAATCGTTGCGCATGATTTGAAGAGTCCGCTCAATCAAATCAAAGGCCTGTTGAATCTTATGCGAATCACATCAACAGGGCTGTCGCCCGAGGCGCTGAGCTACATTGAAATGATGGAGAAGAGCTCGGGGCGCCTGTCTGATATGATTGCGAAGATCCTCGACGTCGAGGCCATTGAATCCAGAACGCTGAACCTTTCAATTGGTCATGTTGACGTGTCGGCGCTGTTGTCGAGTCTGGTTGAACGTCACAGAATTCTGGCAGCTGAGAAGCAAATCACGTTGCATTGCGACGCACCCGAAGGTATGGTCGCCGCCGCTGATAAGAGTTATACTGAGCAGGTCTTTGAAAACTTGTTGTCAAATGCAATCAAATTCTCACCGCATGAAAAAAACGTTTACGTTAGTGTAACGAAGCGGGATGACAAACTTATTTGTGAAGTAAGGGACGAAGGACCCGGCCTCACTGACGCCGACAAGAAAAAGCTCTTTGGCAAATACCAGAAACTTAGCGCAAAACCAACGGGTAACGAAACCTCTACCGGACTGGGATTATCAATCGTCAGGAAGTTTGTCGTGGCAATGAATGGCCGCATCTGGTGTGAGAGCGAAGCCGGAAAGGGGGCAAGCTTTTTTGTTGCACTCCCCATTGCTGTTTGACGGCGTCATTTCAAATCCAGCACCATCACATATTTAGCCGGAACCTCGATGGGTGAGGTCATGCTGATCGTCTTACCAGTAGGCACCTCGACACCCTGATTGAAACGCTGCAGGCGTTCGACAAATCTTTCCGGAGAAATCGTTTCGGCTTTGTCGTTGCTGTTCATGATGCACATTACCGTTTGATTGTCATCATGTCTGAAGTAGACATACACGCCGTTCTCGGGCACGTAATGGGTGTACTTACCTGTTTTGATTGCCGTTGACGATTTCCTGAAGTTGGCAAGCTTGCGCGTCCATTCAAAGACGTCCTGTTCCTCTGCGGTTCTTCCTTCCGATACAAACTTGTTCACCTTATCGCCAGGCCAGCCGCCGGGAAAATCGAGGCGAACAAGCCCGTCGGGATTAGAGAAATTCTTCATAAGTATTTCGGTGCCGTAGTACAATTGCGGAATACCGCGACACGTAAGCAGCCATGCAAGTCCCATCTTTTGTTTGTTAATGTCTTCGCCGACAACAGAGAAGAAGCGGCTCTTGTCATGGTTGTCGAGGAAGATCACGTTGGTCATCGGGTCTTCGTAGATGAAGTCGTTGGCCAGCGTATTATAAAGCCTGTTCACGCCATTGGTCCAGCCAAAGGGTTCGTTCACGGCTTGTTCAATCCCATACATGTTGAGTTGGAAGTCAGCCAATCCCTGGAGATTACTCTTGAATTCGGTATCCATTTTATGTCGTCCAAAGTAGGCCTGATTGACTACTCCATGTACCCAGCATTCTCCGAACATGGTGATGTGCGGGTATTCATCAATGAGGGCCTGGTTACAACGATTCATGAAATCAAGATCGTTGTAGATGTAAGTGTCGATACGCCATCCGTCCACACCAAATTCCTCAACACACCAGATTGCGTGCTGAATCAGAAAGTTTGCAACGTAAGGGTTACTGTGATTCAGATCCGGCATCATCGGTGTAAACCAGCCATCGCTCATTTTCTTCTGGTCATTGGCCGTCGCATAGCTGTCCATCAGCGGCTGGTCCTTATAAGAAGTTCCCGTGTACGAGGGCCACTCGTGCAGCCAATCCGATGTCGGCTTGTCCTGCACCATGATATGGAATAGTCCGACGTGGTTATATACCGCGTCCTGTATCAGTTTCATGCCGCGGCGATGCAGTTCGTCACTCAGTTTTCGGTATAGGTCGGCACTGCCGAGTCGGGCGTCGATCTTATAATGATTTGTGATAGCGTAGCCGTGTTCTGAGCGATCCGGCATGTCATTAAGCAGGACAGGCATAAGCCAAAGGGCAGTTACTCCGAGGTCCTGCAGGTAGTCAAGGCGGTTAATTATACCCTGCAGGTCACCACCGTGTCTGTGAAAAATCGAATCACGGTTAAGTGACTGGTCGCGCATGCCTTTGATTTTGTCATTGGAGGGATCGCCGTTACTGAAACGATCCGGCATAATCAAATAGATGAAGTCTTCTGACGTAACGCCGAGGCCTTTCTTTCTTTCGGATTCGCGAGCTTTCAACTGCCAGGGTATGCGAACTGTCTTGCGACCTTTTTTGAATTCGATCATAGCCGTTCCTGGTGCTGCATTTTCGGCGATGCTAAGGTCGACGGCAATATATTTCCCGTTTTCGAGGGGAGTTACTTTACGGAGTTCAATGCCCGGGTAGGAGAGTGATACCGCATGGGAGTTAAAGCCGGCATCATTTCCTCTGATGATAAGCTGGATTTCGCGGTGCTTCATGTCTGTCCACCAGTGAGGTGGAAAGATCTCAGGTTGTTGGCAGAATCCTGAAACGGAGATGAGGACGGTTAAAAAGGAGGCGAATTTAAGGGCGCGCATGTGAATGAGGTTAGGAAAGGGGGCAAAATAGGTGTTTTTGAAGAATTTCAAATTTTGACCCGAATACGAGTGTGCAAATATCAGCGCAAACGATTGCGATACCGATTCCGATGAAATTATTACAAAATCTGTTGCGCACTTCTGATCGGAACTGGCTAAATTATTAACTGCATTGTTGTGGGAACTTCAAACCAGCCCCAACAATACTTTTTACATATATAACCCAAACCAAAAAACCGTATGACAAAATTTTATCTGTTCCGCAGGTATTTGACGGTTCTGCTTTTCTTCCTAACCACCGTCGGGTGGGCACAAAGCCGGACAGTTTCAGGTGTAGTAACAGCAGCGGATGACGGAGGTCCACTTCCGGGCGTAAACATTCTCGAAAAAGGAACAAGCAATGGGACCGTGACATCCGCGGATGGGTCCTTCTCAATTACAGTCTCACCGAACGCCGTCCTGGTGTTTTCATTTGTGGGATATCAGGGAAAGGAGCTTTCGGTAGGAGCGCAGAACACAATGAATGTTGCGCTCGACCCGGATGTAACAGCGTTGTCTGAAGTCGTAGTTATTGGATATGGAGAAGTCAGCAAGCGTGATGCAACGGGAGCTGTCGCCTCGGTGAAGGCCGAAGATTTTAATAGCGGCATGATCTCGTCACCTGAACAACTTATCCAGGGAAAGACTGCGGGAGTTCAAATGGTAACGACAAGCGGTGCACCCGGCGCTGGTGTAGAACTCAGGATCCGTGGTACTAGTTCGATTCGTTCGAACAATAACCCGCTATTCGTGGTTGATGGCGTACCTCTCAGTGGAGGAACGCAGCCCGCATCAGCCGATGTAGGCTATGGCACGCAAGCCGATACCAACCCGTTGAACTTTTTGAATCCCAGTGACATTGCCAGCATCAACATTCTGAAAGATGCGTCAGCAACAGCAATCTACGGATCGCGTGGTGCTAATGGTGTCGTTATTATCACGACGAAAAGCGGTAAGGGAAATAAAGGTACGCTCGACTTTGCGTCGAGTGTTAGTATTTCCAAACCAGCGAATCGTTATGATTTGCTCGAACGCGACGAATTTCTCAATGCAGTTGAACAATTTGGAGGTGAGGCCGATGCACAGGATTTCGGAGCCAATACCGACTGGCAGGATTATGTAACCAGAACGTCAGTATCACACAAGCAGAATCTCTCGTACGCAAGAGGATTTGCTACATCGGCTATCCGTGCTTCTGTCGGATATGAAGATCAACAGGGTATCCTCGAAAATTCCTACATGAAGCGTTTCACAGGAAAGGTCAACGCATCCAAGACGTTTCTCGATGAGAAACTCAATTTTGACCTATCGGCAACTTACTCGAACGTAAAACGCGAAGATCCGCCGATAAGCGGCAATGCTGGATCTACCGGCGACCTTTTAGGTGCTGCCTATATGGCGAACCCCACCTGGCCAGCCGACCCTTTCTTCGACACAGGCGCAGATAGAAGTC
>JAEZDW010000466.1 GCA_023417955.1 Bacteroidota bacterium | reverse complement strand
GATTTGAAGGCTCGTGTTAGCGCCTTGAGGAGGTATCTTTGACTACGATCGCAAGATCGTTGAAGTAAAAGATGAAGAACTGATCACACAACAGGCCGACTTCTGGAATAATCCCAAACAGGCCGAGGTGATCCTTAAAAATATCAGAACAAAGAAAATCTGGACAGACTCGTTTGATAACGTGCGCAAGATCGTGGACGACCTTGAGGTGTTAAACGAGTTTCACGAAGCCGGCGATGTGGGCGACGAAGAACTTGATCGCGAGTTTGCAAAAGCCAGTCATGCCGTTGAAGAACTCGAGTTCAAGAAAATGCTCAGCAAGGAGGAAGACCAGCTGAGTGCTGTCGTTGAAATCAACCCCGGTGCAGGTGGTACAGAAAGCCAGGACTGGGCCGACATGCTTAATCGCATGTACATCATGTGGGGTGAAAAAAATGACTACAAGGTAACGCAGGTCGATTACCAGGCAGGGGAGGTAGCAGGCATCAAGAGTGCTACACTGGAACTCGACGGCCCTTTTGCATACGGCAAGCTGAAGAGTGAAATTGGTGTACATCGTCTCGTGCGTATTTCACCATTCGATTCTAACGACCGCAGGCACACATCGTTCGCGTCTGTATTTGTGTATCCAAAGGTGGATGATTCGATTGAAATCGAAGTCAACCCCGCCGACGTTGAAATACAAACTTCACGTTCAGGAGGTGCTGGTGGTCAGAACGTCAACAAGGTGGAAACGAAAGTACAGCTTACGCACAAACCCACCGGTATCGTTATCGTTTGCCAGGTAGAGCGTTCACAGCATGCTAACCGGGAACGCGCCATGCAAATGCTTAAATCAAAGTTATACCAGCTTGAGATCCAGAAACGCAATGCGGAACGCGACAAGATTGAAGCTGGTAAAATGAAGATCGACTTTGGATCGCAGATCCGGAATTATGTCCTCCATCCATACAAACTTGTGAAGGATGCAAGAACCGGTGTTGAGCGTCACGATGCGCAGTCGGTGCTCGACGGAGATCTGGATGATTTTATAAAAGCGTTCCTGTTGGGGCAACAGGAACCTGTGAAGGAATAACGAAGCGAAGGTCATGTTCAAAAGAGCATGACCTTCGTCTTTAGAGGATTGATAAAAACTAAAACACATTTCATTTGAACTCTGATCTGTATTCGAAGCATTTCTGGTTGCTTTGTCTCAGTTCGCTCCTGTTTTTTGCCAGCTTCAACATGATCATACCAGTTCTGCCGGCGTATTTGTCAGAACTCGGTGCCCCTGAACTTAAGGGATTGATCATTGCCTTATTCACTGTCACCGCCCTGATATCAAGACCTTTCAGCGGCAAACTTTCGGATAAGATCGGCCGCATTCCGGTTATCTTCTTCGGAGCTTTCGTTTGTATTATCTGTAGCTTCATTTATCCATGGCTTGCTACCGCGTCCGGGTTATTGTGGCTGCGCCTTTTCCATGGGTTCTCAACAGGGTTTACGCCCACGGGACAAACAGCATACCTCGCCGACATAATTCCTGCAGAAAAACGCGGTGAGGGGATGGGCATACTCGGTACCGCCAACTCTGTCGGAATGGCGGGTGGCCTGGCCGTTGGTGGTTGGCTTGAACATCTTTATGGCAGGGATCAGGTATTCTTTGTGTCTTCCGGTTTCGCATTGGTATCAGTGCTGGTCCTCGCCGGAATCAAAGAAACGCTCCACGACAAGCAGCGACTGAGCCGGAAGCACTTCAAAATAAAAACAGCTGACCTTTTCGAACCCCGGGTGTTGGCACCGTGTATAGTCATGCTGCTTTCAGCGTATGCATACGGCGCCGTCATCACGCTGCTTCCTGACTTCAGCGACAATATGGGCATGGCCAATAAAGGGTTGCTGTTAACTGTGTTTACCATTGCATCGTTAGCTGTGCGACTCATCGGCGGGAAAGCATCCGATCGCTGGGGTCGTAAGCCGGTACTCAGAGTTTCCGTTCTCATGATTGCAGGTGCGATGATCCTGCTTGCAGCCAGCGAACTCAGAATTCTTGTGATCCTCGCCATAGTTCTCTATGGTTTCAGCCACGGTGCAACATCGCCCACACTCCTGGCGTGGGCGACTGACCTGAGCGACCCCGCTCACAAAGGTCGTGGTGTCGCCTCGTTGTACATCTTCATGGAACTGGGCATAGGAGTGGGGGCCTTCCTTTCGGGATACCTTTACTCCGACAGACCGGAAAATTTCTTCATCGCATTCAGTGTCTGCTCCGCATTGGCCGTTGCAGCCTTCCTGTACCTGCTTACCCTCAGACGTACGGCGGATGATGTCATTAGAAGCTAATTAACATTAGATCATCCCGGTGGAAGGTTGTTCGCTGTTCATTAACTTGCTACAATGAAGAGAATTGCGTGGTTCCTGTTTCTTGCGGTCAGCGCGGGAGAGCTTGTTTCGCACATTGCTAACATCGACCTGATACACCATGTTTGCAAGCCCTTAATCATGGTCTCCCTGGGGATGTTGTACTTCTTTTCTGTGCCGGGTGATCGTCGTTCATGGATCGTGGTCGGTGCAATTTTCTTTTCCTTTCTTGGCGACGGCCTTTTGATGTACGACCACATGGCTGAGATATATTTCATGGCAGGCCTCGGTGCATTCCTCGTTGCCCAACTTTGTTACACGATAGCTTACCGTCAGCATCGCGGCGACAGAACGGGAGGGGAGATTATGAACGTGCAGCGGATGCGACTCGCGTTTCCGATTATACTGGCAGGTACCGGACTTGTTATCGTGCTCTATCCAAAGCTGGGTGAGTTATTGATTCCGGTAATACTTTATGCCGTTGTACTTATCTTGATGGTATTGTCCGCGCTTGGCAGAATGGGATATACATCCGGCGCAAGTTTCTGGATGGTGTTCGCAGGCGCTGCATCTTTTATGGTTTCTGATTCACTGCTGGCCATCAACAAATTTCTACAGCCGGTGGGCGGAGCGGGATTCTGGATTATGCTAACCTATATCGGAGCACAAGCCTTAATAATAAAAGGACTGATCAAACACGCCAACGATGCCTAGTCTTCAGAATTCAAAAGCATCGACGTTTTCATGATGGCGGAGGAATCTGCTGAATTCGTCGAGTAACCGTTCCGGACCGCGAACTTCAACAAAGAGAATCGTATGCGACCCCTTCTTGAAATCTTTTATCTTTCCTGACTTGAGGTTCAATTGCATTATCTCCTGCTCAATCTCTTCAAACATCGTTTGGTAGTCTGAACAGGAGATGCGGTAGGTTCGCGCCTGATGCGCTCGTTCAATCCATCGCGTGATGGGTTGTAGCGCACTCAATACAATCATCACTACGACGGTTCCACTGATCGCAACGAAGTACTCACCAGATCCGATAGCCATCCCGAGGGCAGCCGAAATCCAAATTGTTGTTGCTGTTGTAATTCCTGAAATGGAGAGGCCGTCTTTGAAGATAACTCCTGCACCAAGGAACCCGATCCCGGTTATTATGTTTGAGGCAACACGGTCAGTGGAGTCGGGGTCGAGTTTCATGGATATAATAGTGAACACCGTCGAACCAAGGCAGATCATGATCATTGTCCGGAGCCCTGCGGCTTTGCTGTGATATTCGCGTTCACAACCTATTACAGCACCCGTCAGGAATGCCATCAGCATCCTGATCAGAATTTCCAGATCGAAATCGAGCGGTATCATTGACAAAAAAGGCGGAACACCTGCTCCGCCTTTTTTGTCAAATAAAATATCCTGCCACTGTTACATCTTCCTGACTTTGCCGCTGCCGGAGGCTGCGCTGTGCACTTTTGAAGGGTTTCCGCGGTAAGCAACGGTGCCACTGCCGGAAATATTTGCGTCAAGTTGTTCCTTTACATGGATTTCAACGTCACCGGAACCTGAGATACGGATATCACAACGCTCCGCCTCAAAGTTGGCACCCAACACCTTACCTGAGCCGCTGATGCTTGTGCGTACGTCCTTAACACGTCCCTTAGCTTCAATCCGCCCTGATCCTGAAATGCTGAAGTCAGCTCCACCGGCCAATGCCATGTCGAGGATCACTTTGCCCGAACCGCTCACTTTGCTTTCTATGTTGCGCCCTTTTCCTTTGAGGTAGAGATCACCTGAACCAGACACATGTGCTTCCACGTCACCACTCGATTCGATTTCGAGTTTGAGAGATCCGGAACCGCTGACCTTTAGGTCAAGATCACGGGTAACGAATTTTGTTTCGCCGATCAAGTCACCCGAACCAGATACACTCACAGCTTCAAGATCCTTAACGGTGATATAAACGGTTGCTCTCTCATCACCCCTCCAATTCCATTTACCCGGAGATTGAATCTTTAGCGTTGAACCATCAACCTCGGTTTCAATTACCTTCAGAAGTTCCTTCGATGCTTCAATTTCAACACTTTGCGTAGTACCCTGGCGGACGTAAACTTTGCCCGGTATGCGGAAGGCTATTTTTGAGAATGTGTTAACACTCCTTTTTTCGCGATTTTGCGCGAAAAGCGTCGTAAAACCGGTCAAAAGGACAAGCAGGATGGCGATTTTTTTATTCATATTGGATGATGTTTGCTAAAAGAGACATAAGAATTGCAATTAGGGTTGCACAATGAGCAATAATTTTTGGTTTGCATTGAATGAATACTGACTTGTTTTCTTACCGAACGCTGCAACGGGCCGGAAAAGGGCTTTACAAGGAGAAGAACAGTAAATTCATTGCATTCGCCTATCCGGTTGATAATGAGGACGAAATTAAGGAGCATCTGGAAAAGTTGCGCAAGGAATTCTTCGATGCCCGTCATCATTGCTTTGCCTGGGTTCTGGGCCCCGATAAAAAACAGTTTCGCGCTTTTGATGATGGCGAACCGAATCACTCCGCAGGCGATCCTATTCTGGGCCAGATCAGGTCCCGCGATTTGACTCACACGCTGGTCATTGTTGTTCGCTATTTCGGCGGCACGAAGCTCGGCGTAAGTGGATTGATTGCGGCTTATAAAAACGCAGCGGCCCTTGCCCTCGATGACGCCGGCTGCGTTGAGAAACAAATCTTCGACAAGATAACGCTGGAGTACAAATACGATGACACCACCACGGTGATGCGGCTCGTTCGTGAGTTCGATCTGCATATCGTCGAACAGGATTTTACCGACTCGTGCCGAATGCGGGTTCAGGTTCCACGACGGGTTTCAGAAAGCTTCTTTAACAGGCTTTCTCTTATCCTGTCAGCCGGAGCAGATATCAGATTTACCAGGAATTAGTTTACATATCAAGAACCTTGCGAAGGCGAGCATACCCGCTTTTGCTCAGCGGTAATCTTACACCACTCTTAAGCAGTACGACATGACTGTCTTTTTCAAGGGGCTCAATGCGTGTAATCTGTGCGAGTTGAATGATATACGATCTGTGTATCCGGATAAAATGTTCCGGGTCTAATGTGTTCTCGTAAAAGCTCATTGTCTTTTTCTTGAGGAACATTTCCTTCTGGGTGTGGATCTTGACGTAGTCGTCGTAAGCTTCCAGGTAATGAATTTCATGAACAGGAATGATTCGAATGTTCCCGGACTCGCGTACAACAATCCGGTTTTTTTCTTCCGGCTGGCGAACATCTTCGATAAGCGTTTTTACAACGGGTTCGGCCTGCTGCCGTTGGGCGAACCATTTCTGCATTGCTTTATCGAAACGTTCCTTGCTGTAAGGTTTGAGCAGATAGTCGATTGCGTGAGCCTCAAATGCTTTGATCGCGTATTCATCGAATGCCGTGGTGAAGATTACGGCCGGACATGGATCAAGCAATTCCAGCATTTCGAAACCGTTGATCTTCGGCATTTGAATGTCCAGAAAAATCAGACCCGGTTTATACTGCGTGATCGCTTTTACGCCTTCAAACCCGTCGTTGCACTCGGCTACAATGGAGATATCAGGATAACTTTGAAGGTACTCCCTTGTGATGGTCCGTGCCAGTGGTTCGTCGTCGATTAATATGGTGTTGATCATGATTGCGGGATACGAACTTCTGTGGTGAAAATTTCTCCGGTTTGTTTTGTTGTCAACAGATCATTTCTTCCAAAGAGAAGATATAACCTGCGTTGAATTGAACTGATGCCGAAGCCGGTTCCTTTTTTAGGAGGAGCTGTCAACGGATCAAAAGGATTCTCAATAGTGATCTTTAGAAAGTTGCCGTCTCCAACGGCGTGTATACTGATGGTGATTTCACCAATCGTGTCATACAGTCCGAACTTAATAGCATTCTCAACCAGCGGTTGCAGTAGTAATGCCGGGAGTTTCATTGATGCGGCTCCCTCAGCCTTTTCGACGACTGTCCTTAATCGGTGGCCGAAACGAACCTTTTCAATATCCAGATACAATTGCAGGTGGGTGAGCTCTTCATCCAAAGTGATCATAGACTGATCGTTGCGGCGTATCGTACCGCGGAGGAAATCGGAAAGCTGCTGTATCATTCGTCGTGCTTCCTCCGGTCTTGATCCCGCCAGGGCGCTGATTGAGTTCAGGCTGTTGAACAGAAAGTGTGGCTGGAGTTGTTGCCTGAGCATGGTGAGTTCAGTTTCCCGGGCCAGCTTTTCTGTATCGGCGTTTCGCATCTGAATCTCCTGCTGTTCATTCATATAAAACCACATCCAGCTTGCAACCGTCATGAAGCTGACCAGGAGCCAGGCGAAGACACCGCGGATAACGATCCAGCGATCCACAAAGGCGATGTATGCTGCGTCATCGATAACCTTGCCGAGTAGCCATTGAATGAATGCCGTACTCGCGGCCGCGATCACGACGGTCCATACAAACCGCAGCGATTGCCTCGGTTGATAATGACGCATTACGATAATCAACTCAATGCCGACTAATGCGAGCACGACGTTCGTTATCAAGCCGTCCTGCATTGCCAGCATCCAGTCTATGCCGGCGGTATGGTGAAGGATTACGGTTTGGAGAGCACTTGCCCCCAACCACCACGCGGCATACTGCGCGATAAAGAGCTTGTATGGGACCTTTGTTACAGACACCGACTCAATATATTGGTCTGGAATTCAGACGCAATGTTATCGCTTTTTGATGAACATAGTGAATGTGGTCGTCACCTTCGTCCATCTCATATATCCGCGAATGGACTTCGGTTCCGTCTTCGATCTTATCCAGTTGCGTGATGTCTGCAACATTGATGAAATCCCACTTCACGACGTTGTTTCGGTCATTCAAAAAAGCATCTTCTTCACGGAGTCCGATTATACGAGCTTTCATG
>JAEZDW010000436.1 GCA_023417955.1 Bacteroidota bacterium | reverse complement strand
GGAGATTAACAACTGCTCTCCATTGATTGGTTGCATCATCGTACACGAACGGAAAGTCCGGGCCATCATTCCCCCAATCGTTGTAAGCGTCACCAACAATGCCCCATGTATACGGTTCAATGGTATAGGTATTGGTAAGCGTATTCCAGGTGATCTTTTTAGGTCCTGCCGTAACGGCAATGTCAGCGCCACCCTCTTCGAGGGTACCGTCCGCACCAGTATCACCGTAGTTATTGGTCCAGTCGTTGTTTTCTCTGAACTTGATGTCGCCATCAAGGAGCGTCACATACGCAACGAGAACGTTTGGTGTACTCGTTGTGAAGAACGGCGCGTCAGGGAATGCACCCCAGTTGTTATAACCCGATCCAACAACGCCCCAGGTAGTTGACAAATCGAGGAACGCAGTATAAGCGGTTGCATCCAAAGTAACCGGGTCAGAAATGATGCTGTACGATGGTGACAGCCGTGATTCGACACGGATTACCAGTTCACTTTCTTCATCAGGTACAAAACCAAGGTTAATCAGGTGTCGGTTCAATTCCTCAACTCTGAAAGTCTTGGTAAGTGAGTTACCATTGTTTACGGCAATTGCCGAACTGAAATCACCACCTGCTTTGTCGAGTTGGATGAAGTAAGTCGGCGATGCTGCAAAACCGTAATTCGGTTGAGGCCAGGATACGGTGAGGGCATTCGTACCCTCTCCTTCTTTGGTCAGTACGATCGCTGTTGCAGACACTTCCGGATCAACGCTCGCATCCGGATTCAGCGTCACCAGGTCCTCCTCAGAACACGCAACCAGCATAAACGGGAGAACTGCCAGCAGGATATTTTTTATTTTGAGTAGTTTCATCTCTTTAAGTTTTCAGGATTAGTAACCAGGGTTCTGGTCAAGATTTGGATTAGCTGCTCTGTCTACCTCGGGAATCGGGAAAAGGTCCAGGTGTGCAGGTGTTGATGTACCTTCTGCAACATTTCCTTTCCACGGCCACAGGTAGCTCGATCCGGTGAACTTACCAAAACGAATCAGGTCCGTTCTGCGATGTCCTTCCCAGTATAGTTCACGTGCTCTTTCATCGAGAATGAAATCAAGCGTGAGTTGATTCTGGGTGATATTTCCTGAATCGTCGCCATAAGCACGTTCTCTGATTTCGTTAATGTATCCTACAGCTTCGCCTAACGTGCCACCTGATCCTCCTCTTAGCACAGCTTCAGCAAACATCAGGTACGCGTCAGCAAGGCGGAACATCGGATAGTCGGTATCCACGAAGTCGGCATGGTAATTTGGCACGATTTCACCTGCAAGCGTTTTGTTCCGGAACTTCGTGAGTGAATAACCTTCCGTAAACTGAGCGATATCATTGATCTCAAGCGTCTGGCCGTCAGTCCAGAATAAAGCCCTAGAATCAGTGTCACCAGAGATGTCGTCGAACTTTTCAACAAATGCGGATGTCGTGCGTACTCCGCCCCAACCGCCACCAGTACCGAAAAGATCGTAGGCAGGCATGCTTCCGCCGATCGGAGCGTGAACCAGATATACCATTCCGCCAAAAGATTGTGTCCGCTGACTGTCAAATGTAATCGGGAATATCATTTCCGGGCTTGTGTGGTTATCAGCGACAAAGTTGTGGAGATATTGATCAGACAATGAATAGCCCGCGTTGATAACTTTCCTGGTTGCTGTAACCGCCTCCGTATACTTCGGTGTTCCGATGTAAACTTCCGCGTTGAGGTAAAGCTTTGCCTGCAACATCCAGAGGGCTGCCTGATCTGCGCGACCGTATTCGAATTTGGGAGCACCGAGTTCGTTCTCAATAGCAATCAGTTCCTGTTCAATATACTGAAACAAGTCTGCGCGGTTTGTTTGTGAAGGGAAGAACGAACCGGGCAAATCGGCTTCTGTAATGAATGGCGGATTTCCGAAAAGGTCTATCGCGTGGTAGTACGCAAGTGCTCGGATGAATCTTGCCTCTGCATGGTACTTCATGATATCTGGGTCGGTGTTTCCGGTCGTAGCGCGGATATACTCATTCGCAAGTGCGACCGTATACATGATGCGCACATAGATCGCACCGATAAACACATCCGAAGGAGTCCATGTGTGCCAGTGGAAATCCTTGATCGTGGCATCGTTCCACGCCATCACAGCTTCGTCAGTCGTGAGTTCCTGGCAATTCCAGTATTGACGCAGGTAGTTACCAAAGCCTTCGTCGATCCCTTCAATGTCAGGCTGACCCGAAGGTCCCTGCTGCCCACTAAGAGCAAAGGTTGCATATAACTTTGCCAGTCCTTCCTTGTACGCAAGTGGCGAATCGTAGACGGTACCGGCATCTTTTACCCGATCGCCAAGGGGCTTGGGATCGAGTTCACTGAAGCAGGAGCTCATCAATACAGAGAGTCCGAGTCCCGCAGCAAGTAATGTTTTTATATTCGAATTCATATGAATCTCTTAATACGTAATGTTAAGTCCAAATAAGAAAGTACGCGGTCTTGGATAAAGGTTGTTATCAATTCCGTTTGAGTGTTCAGGATCTATGCCTTTGTAATCCGTGATCACAAATGCATTCTGCACCGTGGTGCTCAGACGAATCTTCAGCTTATCATTGGCGAGGTTGTCAAAGGTGTAACCCAGACTGATGTTATCCATCTTGAAGAACGATGCGTTTTCAAGGTAGAAGTCTGACCAGTATTGCTGCGCATTGAAATTGCTTTCCTTAATGAGAACGGGTACGTTGCTGAAAAAGCCGTTCTGATTGTAAATCTGGTTATTCACAGCGTTGGCTGATAACACGTTGTTGTAAACGTAGTTGCCCAGACTCACCCTGCCTGAGAATGAGAAGTCGACTTTCTTGTAATTGACCCGGGAGTTAATACCGATAAGATAATCAGCCATCGGTTTCTTGTTGTAATACTTGTTATTCTCGTTACTGATAACTGATCCTCCGAGGCCGGTTCTGTCAACATAGAGACCCTCAATAGGCATACCGTTGGCGTCGTACACCTGTTGGAACGTAAAGAATGTGTAAGGTGCCTGTCCGACGGCGTGTCGCTGAATATTGTTACCAACGCCACCAGAGATGCCACCGGTTGACACAAAGAAATCAGGATCTTCAGTCTTCGTCAGATTCGTAATCTCGCTGTTAAGACGAGTAAAGTTCAATCCGATATTCACGTCAACGTCAGACGTTCTCACCGGATTGTAGTTCACGCCGATCTCATAACCGCTTATCTTCATATCACCCACGTTGGTGATAAGATAATTCGAAAAATTGCTTCCTGCCGCTACCGCGACATTACCTATCATATCACTTGTTTTCCGGTTGAAGACGTCAAATGTTCCGGAAATCTTTTCGTCAAGAAATCCGAAATCCAAGCCAATGTTGAACGTCGACGTTTCTTCCCACTTTATTTTGGCGTCATATGGAGCAGGGCGATACGTGTAATAGAATTGGTTACCAAACTGATATTGGGCCGTGGATGTGCTTTGCTGGAATCTCGGCAAATAAGGATATGGGTTGGAACCAATGTCCTGCTGCCCTGTAATACCATAGCTGACACGAAGTTTCAAATTTGAAACTGCTGAAGCGCTCGCGAGGAAATCTTCATCGCTGATTCTCCAGCCAAAAGAAGCTGCCGGAAATAATGCAGAGCGATTATCCTTGTTGAAGCGCGATGAGTTGTCGTTTCGCAGCGTCAGCGTAAGGAGATACTTATCGGCAATGGAGTAGTTGATCCTTCCAAACAACGAAAGCAGGTCAGTAGGATTCGGGATGTCCTTTAACGGTGCGTCAAGGATGTCGTCATCGTTAGTATCATCTCCGTAGATAACAGAGCCGTCTCCGCGGGTACGGAACGACTGACCATTACGGGTGAATGACTGGAATGAATATCCCGCAGTCGCCTCCAGTCTATGCGCTGAAAACGTTTTGGTGTAATTGAAATAGATGTCAAGCAATTGCGATTTGTTCTCGGCTGAATAGATATCAGTCAGACCAGGTCCGTCTCTCAGCGTAAATGCGGCATTTACGGGACGGATATTATATCCCTCCGTTTTGATGATATCAAAGCCTGCGTTTACATTAACTTTCAATTCAGGAAGAAACCTGAAGCGGTAGTCAACCTGAAGGTTACCGATGTGACGGTTTACTTCTGCCCTGTTATCCGTTTGCTCGATAAGTGCAACGGGGTTTGCCGGAGCGAGTTGTGTAGCCTCTCCGTCCGGATCCATGATTCCACCGGGCAGATCAGATGAAAGCTGTGTCCACGTGAAGTAGCCGCCATACTTTGTATTTCCATTGCGTACAGGCTGAGTCGGATCATACGTCACGGCAGAGCCAACCGCGCCCTCATTACCAAAATTGTTCTTTGAGAACGAGCTTTTCAGGTTTGCCGACACATTAAGATCACCATCCAAAAAGCTAGGTGTCAGCGAGACGTTAATTGAATTCCGGCTCACATCCGAATTACGCAGAATACCTTCTTGTTTTGTATACCCGTATGATACCCGGTATGGAAGAATCGAGGATGTTCCACTAACGCTCACGTTGTGGTCATGAGAAATCGCGGTACGGTAAATTTCCTCCTGCCAGTCTGTATTCTCAGCACCGAGGCGTGCCAAAGCTGATGCGCCAAGACCGCTCACGGATCCTTCAGTGACTTTCGTGTTGATGTACTCGCGATACTCATCACCGGTCAACACTTCTACTTTCTTCGCCAGCGTGCTTACCGAAAGCGTTCCGTTATACTGGATCTGTGGTTTGCCGGATGCACCTTTCTTGGTGGTGATAATGATTACACCGTTGGAGGCGCGTGAACCGTAAATGGCTGTTGCAGAGGCATCCTTGAGAACAACAAAAGATTCAATGTCATTGGGGTTAATTGCTGCAAGCGGGTTAGCTGTTCCTCCGATACCGTTGTTGACCACAGGGAAGCCATCGATGACAATCAAAGGCTCGTTGCTCGCGTTCAACGAAGAGCCACCGCGAATCCGAATGGTCGATCCTGCACCAGGTGCACCGCCGTTGGAGATTACCGAAACACCGGCAACGCGTCCGACGAGCAGATCCTGGGGAGATGTCAATACACCTTTGTTGAAGTCTTTGGTAGAAATCGAAGTCAGCGATCCTGTCACATCCTTCTTCTCCTGCTGACCATAACCGATAACGACAACTTCGCCGAGAGCCATCACATCTGTATCCATTGACACGTCAATGGTACTTCTTCCTTCGACTGAAATCTCCTGGGTGGCGTAACCGACGAATGAGAAAACGAGCACGGCATTCTGCGGGACGGTGATGCTGTAGTTCCCCTCCGCGTCCGTAACGGTACCGTTATTCGTACCCTTTTCTAGAATACTCACACCGGGTAGTCCGGTTCGATCGTCACTCGCGACAACACGTCCTGTTATCCGCGACGTCTGGGCCCACGCCGTGCTGCTTCCGATCAGGAGCAGGACCACGAAAACCCCTTTCATCAAGTAAAAATTCCTCATGAGTTTAATTGGATTTTGGTATTTAAGTTCGTCAACGTTTGTGCTGACGGCAGTGAAAATATCCCCGGCAGCAATACGAAAACCGAAAAAGCCAAGAAATATTCACGAAATCGCACCCGTAAACGGACGCGCAATCGATTGCGATGTTTCCGAAAAAAGTTGCGCAACAGTTGCGGTAAATCCGGGATTACTTGTTAAACTTGTAAAAACTACAGCTGCTTAACCCCTCCGACGCGTTTTTAAATCAATCCTAAAAAATGAAGTACAATCAGGTAACAATTAAAGACATCGCCCGTGAACTCGGGATCTCCCCTTCAACCGTATCCCGGGCATTGAAAGATCACCCGGACATCAGCCCGGAAACAAAAAAGGCAGTCAATGAACTAGCCGAAAAACTTAACTATCAACCTAACATCGTCGCCCTCAGCCTGCGACAGAGTAAGACCAATACACTCGGCGTTATCATCCCCGAAATCGTCCACTTCTTCTTCTCTACCGTTATCAGCGGTATCGAAGACGTGGCATACAGTGCCGGATACAATGTTATTATTACGCAATCAAACGAATCGCTCCAACGTGAGAAGACTGATATTAAAGCTTTGTTCAACAGCCGTGTTGACGGTATGCTGATTTCGCTTTCACGCGAAACAAGCAGCTTCGAACACATCGAAGGTATCCTCGCCAAAGGCGTACCTATGGTGTTCTTCGACCGCGTTTACGATACACCTGCTTCAAGCAAGATTGTCGTTGACGACCTCAGTGGCGCAAAAGATGCTACTCAACACCTTATCGATCAGGGCTGCAAACGTATCGCACACCTCGAAGGTCCTCCAAATCTCGATATCACCAAACAACGTCTCAACGGGTACCTCGAGGCATTAAAGGAAAACAATATTCCTGTTAATGAAGACCTGATAATGTCTTGTCCCCTCGGCACAATTGAAGAAGGAAAGATCGCAACTGAGAAACTGCTTCAAATGTCGGATCGCCCCGATGCAATCTTCTCCACAAACGACCCTGCGGCCATGGGCGCGATGCAGGCGATTAAGGAAGCTGGTCTCAAAATCCCCGGCGACATTGCGGTCGTAGGATTCAGTAACTGGTTCTTCAGTGCATTGATGGATCCGCCGCTGACTTCAGTAGATCAACCCGGATTTGAAATGGGTCAGGAAGCTGCCAAGCTTCTCATTCGTCAGATTGAAGTAAAATCCAAAGAGAACAGGGAGCCGGAACCGGAAACAAAGGTTCTTAAAACCCGCCTCATCGTTCGCGACTCGTCGCTGAAGAAAGGCAAGGTTTATAAGAAGTAGTTCTGCTCCAGATCATATGATTAATTAAAGGATCGCCTCAGGCTGATCCTTTAATTTTTATAGCCCATCCTGTAAATCCTGTAAACCCCTAATCCCAGGCAGTTTCAGATTTGTTTAATAACAGTCTGGCAGATGTCTATCGCATCGGAGTGGTCACATCGAGTCTTTCGAAAGTTTAATTTGTTGCGGGAATGTATTACGAATCGTTCGCTCTCTGTCCACTCTTTGTCCAGTATTCTCCACTCTTTGCCTCACTCAAACATTGCCAATGCAATACTCACAGGCAACCCGGTAATGAAGGTAATCATGTCCTTCGCGTAATCGTGCAGGCCTGCTTCACTGTTGTAATTTTTCCAACGAGTTACGTTGCGAAATTGTAATTATTACAATTGGTCGATTTAGCCGCTTAAAACAATTGCAAAAGAATCCTGGCTCCCACCCCAAGTGGTATGTTGTTTCGTTTATATCGAAAACACGATAGTCATGGCACAGGTCTTCAACAACGTATTAACCTCCGGGCTTCGCGGCCGGATCGGAAAGCAACTCGTGTTCAGAGTTGTGAATGGAGCTACTATTGTCAGTCGCGCGCCGGCGAAGCCTGATCGGGCAAAAGAAACAGAAGCTCAGCGCAAGACGCGAACAACATTCAGGGCTGCCACCCAGTGGGCAAAGGCGCAGCTCACGATTCCCGGGAGAAGAGACTATTATATCCAGCTTGCGAGGGAATGGAATTTGACTAACGCGTATACCGCTGCGATTAAGGATTACATGTGCAATGGAAGAATGCGGGAGCGTGGGAAGAGCGTGTCAATAATTGATCAGACGCACAGAAAAACCACATCAGTAAATGACCGGCCCCTCCGAAAAGCGCGTATGTCTTTCTCTTACGATACACCAGGGCTCCACACAGATATTTCCCTTGCGCGATTCCTGAATTTTGCCCGCACCGGAGACTTTCCAGTTGATGAATTAGGCATGCGTTTGGATTTGGGTGAACGCCCGTACAACAGGCACTTACGCGCTCCGATAATCACGACAAGCCTACTTAGTCCAAAGCTGAAAGTCCAGGGTCTCATGCCGCGAGCTGGTTCAAAGTCTCTGCACCCAACATGATTTCTGAACTGTCAGTTTTGTCTCTTCAGATAAACTGATATTGCGCAGCCAGGCGTATCAGTGTCGCAGTGTTTTTTACTTCAAATTTGGTTAGCAGATTCTTGCGATGTGTGTCGACAGTTGTACTACTGATGAATAATTTTTCTGCAATCTCATTATTCGTGAGCCCGTCTGCGATCAAAGCCAGGACTTCGTTTTCTCTGCGCGTCAGGCCGGGGATCGGTGTTTCATGGCTCTTCTTCACTGCTGCAGCCGCTTCCGGACTTAGGAATTTCCGTCCCTTTATTACCGATTCAATCGCATCAATCAATTCGTCGCGTGTTGCATTCTTAAGCACGTATCCGGACGCACCGCTGTCTAACATCTTTTGAATATAGCTCTGTTGATTGAACGAACTGATGCCGAGAATATGAATATCGGGATATTTCTGTTTTACTTCGCGACAAAGGTCGATCCCGCTCTTATCGGGAAGATTGATATCCATAAGGATCACGTCGGGATGCTGCTGTTGTAAAAATGCCAGACACGATGCGGCGTTCATTGCATGACCCAGCCATTCGATATTCTCCTCATTTTGCAGCAAAGAACGAATACCCTCTACCACCATGTAGTGATCGTCCGTGATAAAAATACGCGTTGCCATTTTACGCATTAAATTCAATGTGCACCGATGTTCCTTTCCCGGGTTCCGAATTTAGATCAAGTTTCCCTTTCAGGAAATTGACACGATGTTGGATGTTGGCCCAGCCGATGCCCTTAGGTTGTGCAAGAATACTCGTGTCGAAACCTTTTCCATCGTCCTCGATCGTGGCGGAAAGCACACCGTTTGTTCTTGCAAGTTGCACAATGGCATTCTTTGCTCCGGCGTGCTTCATGGTGTTCGTAATCAACTCTTGCACGATCCTGTAAATGGTAATAGACGTCGTGGCATCGATGGGGACGTCGTCGATCCCGATAGACTGATACGTGACGTGTAACGCGCCGCTTTGATTGATATCGCTGCAATAGTCTTTCAATGCGGTGTCCAGACCAAATCGCACGAGCGCCTCAGGCATCATGTTATGCGCGACCCTCCGCATTTCCTTTATAGAGCTGTCCAGCATATCCATGCTGCGCTCAAATGCCTGTTGATTCTCAGGCGTCATAATAAGATTTCCTTTCATGTTGTTGAATGAATGTTTAATACCGGCTAGCATTCCTCCAAGTCCGTCGTGAAGATCCTTCGACAACCTTGTTCGTTCCTGCTCCTCTCCTCTCAATACAGCTTCAACCGCTGCGATTTTCTTTTCTGTCTCAAGTTCAGATATCCGCTGGTGTTGAAGTCTTTGCTTGTGTCTGTAGTTCTTGTACGACAACAGGAAGATGGTGAGGATGGTTATCGTGGCACCGATCAGCCAATAATTGGTGATGTTTTTCTGACGAATCGATAGCCGTTGTAATTCCTGTTCCGTTTTCAGATTACGAATCTCCGTTTCCTTGGCTTCAACCTGGTAGCGCGTTTCAAGAGAGGCGATCTCGCGATTCTTTTCCTCCGAAAGTATACTGTCGTTAAGGGCAATGGCCTTCCTTAGATAGAAACTGGCATTCCTGAAGTCTCCTGTCTTTTCATGCCAATCAGCCAAACCATCATAAACCTCTTTTCGCCTGCTTTTCAATCCGGCTTCACTGGCCAATACGAGAACCGAGTCGAGGTACAATTTTGCAGAAGACAAGCTGTTTACCGCACTCAGGCAATGGAATAACTCCATCATTACGCTGGTAATTGAATGTGGATCGCTCGTCTCGCGCGCGAATCTCAAAGACGTATAAAAAAAACGAATAGCAGTTGGGCAATCATTTGAAAACCGCGCTACCAAACCTTTACAGTAAAAGAAGTATTGGGAATACGCTGCGTTCTCCAGCCTTAACACCAACGGTTCCAGTTCATCCAGGGCGGTCGCAGCCTCTTGAAATCGCCTCCGGTCAATTAGCGCGCTGATATGATTAATGGCCGCAGTGCACCGGACGTTTTCGCTGGTACTCTCTTTTGCCGCGTCCAATGCTTTTTCAGCATAGTCCATTGATCGAAGTGTATCTCCTGTTTTTTCGTACGTACCTGAAATTCTGGAATAAAGAGAGGACGCATAATTCTGGTCACCCAACTTTTCAAATACACCGACTGCCGAAAGATAATAGCTGAGCGATTTGTCGTAGTCTCCTATCCTGAAGTAATTGTTGGCAAGATCCCAGAACAGAATTCCCCGGTCTCTCCTGGCAAAGTATGAGGAGTCGCCTTCCAACAGTGTAAACAGGGAGTCGGCATACGCAAATGACCGTGGAAAATCGGTGCGGTCACCATAATATTTGACGTGCATAATCAATGCCTTCCGTTCACCAAACCGATAATCCAGTTTTCTGCTGAGGGCAAGCATCTCATCAAGATAGGGTTTATTATTCGTGGAGTTGTACAGCGTAGCGATCATGTACTGGTAGAGCGCCCTTACCCGAACGGTATCGTGCGCAGGGTGCGAATCGACAATGGCTTTCAAGCTGTCCATAACCCTGGCAGGTTGTCCGCGCAACGCAATGCACGAAAGGAGAAAGCATACCAGCACTACAATTCTTATCATCTATGAAAATACCCGATTATTATCGTTATACAAATTAACAGCATGGTACTTCCCGGAAACCTCCCCTTTTTCCATGATTTTATGGCCAGGCGTGTGACTTTGTTTCCAACACCTATGCAGATGACGGCTTTTACATTGATATTTACATAAGCTTTGAGGGCCGGCGGGAACGAATCCCTGACATCTCCCCAATTACTTGTCCAATGAATGTAAGCCTTACGCCTCTGGTTTTGATTTTCCTCCTGAGTTCCCTTGAACTGGCGGGTCAGTCTATTGAGTCAGTTCCCAACCAAAAGCGCATTGACGGAAGTTACGTCTCCAATCCGGACGGCATCCTGAAAAAAGAAACTATTGTACAAATCGATTCAATATTAACCTCATTGGAGAACAAACAGTCTGTACAGATTGCGGTAGTAGCGCTGAAGTCCATTGGAGATGCAGACGTCTTCGAATTTGCACAAACACTCTTCAACAGATGGGGCATCGGCAAAAATGACAACGGATTGCTTATTCTATTGGTAAAGGACGTTCCTGCAATCCGATTTCACACTGGCTATGGCGTTGAAGGCTCGCTGCCGGATGTAGTGTGTAAAAGGATTCAGCGTGATCACATGGTTCCTCTTTTCAAACGCGGAGATTACGATCAGGGGATGCTCGCCGGAATCATTCAAATTGAAAAGGTCCTTGCGAGTCAGGCTGCAGGCGAACAATCAGCAGAAGCGACGGAAGAGGTCGGTAACTGGGTAGGGTTTGTCTTCCTTCTTTCAATCACACTTGCGCCTTCAATGCTCGTCGCATTCATTGTGAAGGCAGGCAATGGAAGATTCAAAGGATCGAAAAAATCAAAGGGATATCCTTATCCCGAAATGTTACCGGCAAAGTGGGTATGGCTCGTCGAATTTGTAGCAATTCCAATATTGATCATCACCTTGTTTGGAGTGAGTGCAAACGAAAACCCAATCGGGATGAGTATTCTGGCCCTTTATGGCTACTTCCTTTTAACAGCTTTTCACCGTCTCATCAGAGGCCAGAAGGTAATTAACAGATTTCTGAAGGCTCAGGACTATTATGAAATCGTCGAATTCCTGCGGAAACAACAATGGTATTGGTTCATCATGGCGTTGGTCTTCCCATTGCCATTTGCGTTCTATTTCCCTTATCACTTATTGCGGAAACGCATTTATCGGAATCATCCACGCAAGTGCAAGGATTGCGCCGGGCGTATGACAAAGCTGACTGAACAGCAGGAAGACGCGTATCTCAGTGACGGACAAAAGATCGAGGAGACGTTGCGCTCCGTCGACTACGACGTATGGCAATGTGAATCCTGCCGTGCAGTCGAGATGTGGTTCTACCTCAACAGCAGTTCAAAATATGAGCCGTGTCCAAAGTGCAAAACTATTGCGTACCATTTCATCAGCAGACGCACCGTGGTTGGCGCGACGTATTCGTCCAGCGGGTCTGGTGAACAAATTCACGGGTGTAAGTTCTGTGGATATCAGCAGAAATCAACCTACACCATTCCCAGGTTGGAACACAGCGCCTCCACCTCTGACAATTCCTTCGGGAGTAGCGGTTCTTCTTCTTCCGGCGGGAGTTGGGGCGGTGGCCGATCAGGTGGCGGTGGTGCCAGTAGTACGTGGTGAATCAGTCTCTCCCCTTTTTCCATGATTTTTGTGCAGTAATTAAAACTCCTGTTTTTACAGGATTGAAGGCATCGAATCAGCAAGGCATTTTTACAATGTCATTCAGCAACATGCCTTATGAAGTATCTGCTAACAATAATCCTGGTTTCAACACTGGCAATGCCGGTGTATCCTCAAACCAAACCCAAGACGAAGCAATCGGAATCTACTCCCACACAAAAAGAGATTGAAGCGCTGATGAAAGAGGCGCAGCAAGAGATGGAGAATCTCGACCCGGAAACAAAACGGATGCTGGATAGTATGGGTATGAAACTGCCTTCCTTCCAGAACCTTCCTGCAATGACGGATCAGCAACTCGCTGAGGCGGCAACGGAAGACGGCAGACTTTTTCCATCCAGGAAAGCAAACCTGATAGCTAGGCTTCCCAATAAGACACTCTCGAACTCGGAGCTGGCTTCATTCGTGAAAACGACAAATGTATCCATCGCCGGATTGATTACACCAAAGTCGAAGGCGCTTGCGGATAAGACCGCCAATGCGCTGAAGAACGATCCACACTACGGCGGGATGATTGCTTCAGCAGCAAACGGTATGTGGATACTCGGACTAAAAGAACCAGCGTTGTATCTGATGGGCAAAGCGACAGAGATTCTGCCAAACGCTGATAACTACAACAATTACGCTGCATACCTCACGATGATGGGTGCGGGTCACATGGCCATACCCGTGCTCGAAAACCTGAGCCGTGTACACAAAAAGAACAGCACGGTATTAAATAATCTTGGTCAGGCCTGGCTTCAACTCGGTGATATAAACAAAGCAACCAAATATCTCGACAGCGCGATTCAGGTGTACCCGCATCATCCACAGGCGAACTATTCGAAGTGTCTTATACTGGAATCTCAGGGGAAAACAGCAGAAGCCGTTGCTGCCATAAACAGGTCGCTGAAACATAGCGTAACAAAGAGCAAGATGGATAAGCTGGCGCAGCTTGAAAAGAAGCAGGCACAACCACAGCGTTTCTACATACCCCGTACGTATTTCTCAGTGTCATTCAACCTCGGCGTCTATACGGCAGTCCTGCCCAAAGGTTACGCGCAGGGTGTTGGAACCGATATTCAAGACGAATGGGATCTCGCGCGCCAGCAACTTAAAGAAGAGCTTGCAGGGCTGGATGCTGCAATCCGTATGGCTGACAAACAGGCCAAAGAGGAACTTACAAAAATTCAGCAAAAGACCAGTCGCACGAGGGTTGTCACGTTTTCGCCACATTATTATCGGGCGCTCACTGCTCCGCCGCCCATGAGCCTGATTGATGAGCAAAAGTTCGAAAAAGAGGCCAGAGGAGGTGCCGCTTACCTGATGGAACACGCGTCATTGAGATCAGAATATTGGACGGCATTGGAAAAATATCATGAACAACACCACACCAATGAATGTGGCGAATTGCCAATCATAACGAAATACATCAAAGCCATCAATACACTGAATGAAACCTATCGAACAACCAACTTGCGAGCCTGGGCCAGTGATGCTTACGCGAGTTATACCTATGTAACTTCGGTTGCGCCTACGAGTGGTGTGGCACTCAAAGGAATACTGGAAATCAAGAGAGACTTCGTTTCTAAACTTCTTTCGTTGAACCATGAATCTTATGATCTGCCCAACTGCGTGTCAAAAACAGAAAGCAAAAAACCTGTAAAGAAGAAGCTTCCTGATTATGACAAAGTAAACTGTAAGACTGCGTCAAGCTTATACGTACCGTTGACGGGGCAGATCGTGATCCGCTGTAACGAGATGGATGTCATTTTCAACCCGACTTTCCTTCCTGTTAAGGCGTCGTGGACTGAAGATTTTAACGCTGACAGAATTCAGGAGGCGTCTATCGGAGTTACGGTAAAGGCTGTGGATTTTACCGTCTCCGGCAAGCTGGACGACAACGGAAATTTTGAATCCGGAAAAGTCACTGTTGGAAAAAACATCAAAGGTATAGACGTATCAGTCAGTGGCGAATTCGATCCCAACGGCTTCACAAAAGGAAGCGTTGATCTTGGTGTGGACGGAGCACTGTCTGTTCTTCCAAAAGAAATCAAGGATGCAGCGCCTGTAGACATCTCGTTAAAAGGAAAGTTAGGTGCCGGAATTGAGCTTGGACCCGACGGTATTACTGACTTTTACGTGAAGCAAAATGCCTCGCTGGACATGGCTGCGAGCATAGAGGCCGACTTCAAAAACAGCGGCGACGAGGCGACGGGTTTCATAAACGAAATCGTGAATGGAGCCGATGTTCAGATCAATGCGCCCAAAGTTACAACGGGCGCATCCATCAGTGCCGACAACCGCGTTGGAGTTAACTCCGGATTTAGCGGCAGCATCAAAGGAAAGTTCTCAAGTCTTACGGTAAAATAGTTAAAACTGATCTTATGAAAACACTTGCCTTCATTCTGATCTTTTCTTTCAACGCAGCTATTCATCTCATTGCCCAGCCAACACGTCAGCAATCAATTGACGAAGCTGAGCTTGGGTGGTACAAAGTCTACAAGTTCAAGGGTGCAAAGGAACCGAAGAAGATGGGTAATCGCATTTTTAGCGCTGCTCAGTTGTCCATTATTGATTCAATCGCCAACTGGATGCAGGCAAGCTACCTGCCGAAAGGTGGTATCGGGGACATCAAAAGACTGATCTTCCCGGAAGCGGATGTATACAGCCCTTACAATGCCGCCCTGCCTCAGGGCTATGGCGCAACGGCCTATACCTGGAACATCTCCTACAACAGCCAGGGCAAACTTGAACGAGTACCAGAGACTGAAACGCCCTGGTCGGTAAGCGCCAACGCCGTGCCTGGTTGGCCTATTGCTGATTTGAGCACGACCAGCGAATACTATTTTACGATGCCGTCTTTCGAGACCGCACATGGTGGCGACGAATTAAAGAAGCAACAGGACTTATCACAGGTACCTGCGATCAAGCCGTACATCCACTTCTGGGTGCTAAACATCGAGGGTGGCGGTGGAAAAGAATACGTTCTGCTTTGTAAAAACAACAACTCACCTTTCATCAGGCTGACGAAAGGACAATATCTGCAACTACTTGAAAAAGCTATTCCTGCTGCTTACGAAAAGGAGAAGGCAAAAATTCACGACCCTAACAGCGGCAACACGCAGAAGAATATCGAATACTTCATGGGTTATCTTAATGAAAAACATGCAAAGCGAATGGCTTGCCTCAATAACACGAAAGCCAAATACAAGGATCGCCTTCACGAAGTGGCCGAAGTTTTTACAGCGCAGCCAGATGTAATACTTGAAAACTACGATGACGCTTTTGAAGGCAGCGGCGGCTCCGATGTCAGGTACCCGGTGTACACCGTTGATCCATCGATGTACGAGCTCTGCAAAAAAGATAAACCTCAGTGGATTCTGGTTTCCTGGTACTGGAGTCCCTCCCGACCGAAAGAAAAGCACATGCACGAATCAATTGTGAAAAATTTCAACTTCGATTACGTCTATAATTTTTTCTTTTATCCTGAGAAAGTAAAGGGCCAACCCTACAAACCAATGCGGTCTCCGAATGCGAAGGAAGAAGTCACCTTGTCGGAACAATCTGAGGCAAGCAAAAGGTCGGCGCTGGATAAGAATGTTCACTACTTCGAAGATTTTTCAACGACCAATCCAGGTGCTAAACCAAATGGATGGTACGCAAAAGCGAGTAATCATGGAGTTAGCAGTATGGTAACAACAATCGATGGTGCACCGGGTAGGTGGGCAGAGATTAGCGCAAACACCCTGATACCGAACAATCTCAAGAAACCTTTACCCGCGAATTTCACCTTATCATATGACCTTATTGCCTCCGAGAATTTCAGCTGGGGCGCAAAAGGCCTGACGTTATTGATCTCGAAAGAAAAGACCGAAGGAGTATCGGAAGCTTTAATCCGGTTGAAATTGCGTCCGGGCTACGGCGGCGCAGACGGAGAGGTTGAGCTTGAAACGAAATTTGCAGCACCGTATGAAAGCGCAACAAAGTGGTATAAAGCACCGCGATTTTCGAACGACAAGAAGCTTAACCGGATTCACGTGGTCATTCAAAAGAGAGACGAAGCCCTCCGCGTTTTGATTGATGAAACAATTGTCGCCGACTACCCCAAAGGGGTTCCTGCCAGTACTTCCTTCAACGCTCTTTCTTTCAACATGGGCAGTGTCGTTGCCGAACACGACAAGTATTTCCTCAGCAACATCAGGATCACGAAAGATTGAACTAATATGAAACGTATTCCAACCATACTGCTTTGTCTCCTTTGCATCGGTGCGTGCGCGCAAAACAGGCAGACTTTCGATATAGCAACATTCACAGTTCCCGCCGGGTGGCAGAAAACAGGTGATGCCAATAGTGGGATCGGATTTACAATCACCAACGCAAAGAAGGGCACCTACGCTCAAATTGCAATCTATGCGAGTACACCGACCAAAGGAAACCTGCAGGCTGACTTTCAAAGTGAATGGCAGGAGTTGATCGTGACGACATATAAGCCAAAAACAGCGCCTCAGCTATCGCCGCCGGAGACCCTTGACGGCTGGGGTGCGCAGGCAGGCGCAGCGGAATTCGAATTCAATGGCGCACCCTCGGCAGCATTGTTGGTAACTGCAAGTGGCCCCACCCGTTGCCTGAGTATCGTTGTGCTTACAAATACTGATGAGTATCAGTCGCAGATTCAGGCATTCCTTGAATCCGTTGATATTGCGAGTAGCGATGACATCGTCTCCTCAAGTGCAAATAATCAGCCTGCCAGTAAAACAACGGCTACTACGCCAGTATCCGGTAGTTTCCGTTTCACGACCACCAACTTCGACGATGGCTGGACGAGCACGGTGCAGGAAGACTGGGTACACGTCGCAAAGGGAAATATCGTGGTACTGCTCCATTTCAATTCGCATCTGGTTGACTTAACCAGTGCCGACCATGTGACCATTTCTGATAACGCATGGAATACATTGGTGGCGTCGCGGTACCTCAATCTTGCCAATTACCATGTACTGGGCGTAACGTTAAACTACGATCGCCCTTATCTGATCTCAGGAGAAGTAACAGATAAGAAAACAGGGAAACGCGTCTTTGTTTCATTGTTCCGGAAAACAAGAAACGACTGGGTAGAAATCATTTGTCCTGACCGGCAAACTTTTATCAAAGCATTTGGCATAGATGCGCCGAAAGTCAGTTATGATGTCGACGACAATATCTGGAGCGCGCTTTCGAAACTGCATGGATACAACAAATTTGCTGT
>JAEZDW010000387.1 GCA_023417955.1 Bacteroidota bacterium | reverse complement strand
GTTTTGACCGACAACGAATTAACGATATCGTCTTGTGACTTTTGAAACAATTGCCATAGCAATGGCCATCCGAGTTCCTTCAACTCTGTTCGTGGCAGAAAGTCCATCTGATTGGACGTCACGTTAGTTTTAAAATCAATGCCAGATAAACGATTAATAAGGACTGCACGCCAATAGAGGCAATGCCAGATCAATTCTGCTATGCAATTCGCACCGGAGGCGGGTTGTTTGAAAGCATCTTTCTCTTTGATCTGCTCCAGCTTTTTGACGAAGCTTTCACCTTGCCAGCTACCACCTTCAAATAATTGCCTGAATTGTTTAATGAAATGTTTTATTCCTGTATTTGAAACACGGTAGCTGTTATAGTGCTCGACGGTTTCCTCAAATTCAAGCAGTATACCTTTGTCCTGAGGGTAGTACCTGGCCTTCTGAAAATCTTCACCTGCAAACTTTTTTACTGCATTTATGTCGGGCCATTCGGTGACTGTAAAAAAGTGGCAGACATCTCCCTCAAGCTTTTGCCAAACGTTGATTGAAATGTTTTCATCAATATCCCGGTAATCCTTTGTGCCTTCGCAAAGGAGGAATTTAAGGTATGATTGGGCATCTTTAGCTTTGGTTCGGCCATGCCAGATTCGTGTGATCATCTTTCTTTGATTTAAA
Organism: Bacteroidota bacterium; assembly: GCA_023417955.1. Lineage (GTDB taxonomy): Bacteria > Bacteroidota > Bacteroidia > Cytophagales > Cyclobacteriaceae > Ohtaekwangia. The sequence goes on along the minus strand of JAEZDW010000387.1, from coordinate 12,780 downwards.
TAGCAAATGCTCACTTCGAAGATAGGGTTATACGTTTTGATTTCTTTGATTTGATCCGACGCATCTGTTCATAACGGGCGATTTACCGGCTCGCTTAAATAGGCTGAACTGGGATTTCCGGCATGCGAATCCCTTGACAATCATATTTATTCTTAAGTTGTACACTGATCCACGCGAAAGAATACTGCGAGAATGTTGAAGTTTGTCACAGAAACTTTGTGGAAATTGTCACGAAATGAAGGCTGAAGTTGTCACAGAACATGTACTTGATGAAGATTCATTACAACGGACGAATGGCGCGCCATGGGCGGGACGCTGGCAAACCGAATATATTAATAGATCGCTACTAATGATAACAACACGAACAGGTTCGTTTTTTTGCTTCGCGATATTATTACTGTCTATGCTATTGACGGGATGCAAGTCACGCAGACAAAACACCTGGCAACTTGTCTTTCAGAATGACATAAACGGCGAGACGCTTTACGGGGACAAGGCGCTCCTTATTGACGCAATCAAGAAAGGAAATCGTGTACGGATTTCATGGGGCGAGACCCTGGAGGATGGTGCGAGTTGTATTGAGTTTGCGGAACCTCACTTTATTTCACTGATCAATGGAGCGGATGTGGTTGTCCAGGTGCCAAGCAGTATCATTCAGACGAGTTACACGTCGGCACCAGATGCTTTTCTTAACACCGACCATCCGACTGCCTGGCATGCGCTGATGTCTACCGATGGACATTACCATCAATTTCATGCAGGGCTGGACAGTGGGAATATCAAACGTATACTTTTTTTGAGGGCGAACATCAGTTGGTACGTTGATGGTGATTTCGGATTGAACGTTGATAGAGAGCCGGTGCTCGACGCTTTAAATGGTATTGTTCTGGACAACATCGTGCATAAACAATGATAGTAAATTTTCTGACGGGTGTCCGTTTATGTCACACGTGCGGCGCGACTGGTACGAAGCCGACATCGTCTCTTCTACTTAGTAGAATAAATGTCGGTAACGTTCAACTTTCTCTTTTTCTTCTCCATGATATTTCGCTGAATATCTAACTGACATATAGAAATCCATTACCGACAGCGATATGAGGAAACGAGTTGTTATTATAGATCGAGACGAAGAGTTTGCACGACTCATAAAGTATAGCCTCCAATTCTGGGATTTTGTTTTGACGGTGAATGTTTATCAGGAGTGCATTGATGCCTATAAGAATCTGGAGCGCGATGCACCGGATCTGATAATTATGGACCTTGATTTTATTAAGATGAAAGCGCCTGAGTTTATTGAGAAGGTCAGGCAGAAAGATCACCGGACTGAAATTCTGATTCTGTCGGAATTCATCTCTCAGGAAATGTTGCTAACCGTTGCAGGTAACGGTATAACCGGATATTTGTTGAAGCAGTTTGCGATTCAACAGATTCAATATCACCTTCAGTCGATTTTTGAAGGAGGATCGGCACTTGATCCCCGCGCGGCGAGAATATTGTTGAATGCGCACCAGAAGAGTGAACGTTCTCCGCTTAGCAAACAAGAGACTACAGTGCTCACACTCTTAATGCATGGACTGACCTACGCGATGATCGCCGAAGAACTGGCCATTGCCCCTGAAACTTCAAAAACGCATATCAAAAACATTTATAAGAAACTCAATGTCACCTCGAAGGCTGAGGCAGTTGCCAAGGCACTGTCGGAGAAGCTCGTACCCCCACATTTTGGTACCCCTTCCGTCAAAGGTGTAAGTCTACGGGGTACACCCGGAGCAGTAATGAAGTTCTAAATTCTTCGTTGGTAATTCTAATTAGTTGTTTGGTTTCTTTTTTAGCTAACAGGCCTGTCATTGGTTGAGGCCTCACTGCAATTACACGATACTTTAGGCAGTAGTGTGTAATTGTTGATTTCTATTGTTTCCAATTCTGAGTTTTAGGAAGTTTGACATCACGATGATCTCGCTTGTCGTGTTCGCGCATGCATCGGCCTAGGCTGCTCTGCATCACCGTGTGACTATACGCATGGAGCTTTTAGTTTTCGTAGTCACTTCAAAGGTTCTCTACCCAAATCTGTTTGCATTAGATACCGATATATACGGTATAATACATTCGTTATCATCCCGTGTTCACGGGATATAAGTGGTATTTCCTACCCATGAAGCCGCAGTTAAGTTTGACGTCAAAATAAATTAACACTTAATCTTACTAGTATGATGAGATCTCTACTGTTATGCTTGTTCCTCGGCCTATGCTGTGTGGCACTCACAGCCCAGGGTCAGGAACGGACGGTCTCCGGTATTGTAACCTCCCAGGATGATGGTTCCGGGATCCCCGGAGTGAACGTAGTGCTTAAGGGCACCGCCAACGGAACGGCTACTGATGCTGATGGCCGTTATTCGATAGTTGTTCCTGCTTCTGGCGGGACGCTGGTTTTTTCGTTTATCGGAATGGATACCAAAGAAGTTGAGATTGGAGCGATGACGACGATTGATGTTGTTATGGGCTTTGATATTCTCCAACTCAATGAAGTGGTGGTAACGGCGGGTGGACTCGTCGTACAAAGACGGGAACTTGGAACGCAGGTTACTACGGTAAACGCTACAGATATCACGCAAGGTAAATCGCAGAATCCGGTTGCCGGATTGCAGGGCAAGGTTCCCGGGTTGCTGATTAGCGCCGTAAGCAGTGGTGTTAATCCGAGTTACCGTGTTGTTCTTCGCGGTCAACGCTCTTTGCTGGGTAATAACCAGGCGTTGCTTGTACTCGACGGTATTATCACGCCGAATTCGGTGCTCGGTAACCTTAACCCTGAAGATATACTCGACATCCAGGTCTTGAATGGTGCGGGTGCTGCCGCGCTGTATGGTTCAGATGCTTCGAATGGCGCATTGATCGTGACGACAAAACGCGGTCAGGAGGGAAAAGCAGAGATCAAGGTTTCCAATACAACTACCCTTGAGCAGGTAAGCTTTTTGCCAAAGCTTCAATCATCGTTTGGGCCTGGCTCAACACCGGATACACCACCTGTTTACACGCCGTATGAAAATCAGCAATACGGTCCACGGTTCGATGGCTCGATTCGCCCGATCGGGAAACCGCTCGCAGATGGATCAATTCAGGAGGTACGGTATTCCCCAACTGACGCGCGAAATGATTTTTGGGAAACGGGATTGATGAATCAAACAGATTTCAGCCTTTCATCAGGTGATGACAAAGGGACTATCTATGCCGCTGCGCAATATTTCCGTCAGGAGTCAACAGTTCCCTGGGATGAATATCAGCGTTATAGTTTCCGCGTGAACACCGATCGTAAAATCGGTAAGACTGTTAAGGCGTCTGTGTCGACAAATTATATTGCAAATCGATATGACGTCAGCTGGCGCGTGGGTAATGCATACACCGATGTCCTCATGTCTCCCGCGAATGTCGATATAACGAAATACCGCGACTGGCGCAACGATCCTTTTGCAAATCCCAATGGTTATTATAACGAATACTATGACAACCCATACTTCACACTTGCAAACAACCGCGAAGAAACGAAGAATAATTATTTCCAGGGCGCACTGGAGCTGAAGTGGAATCCCATTGAGCCGCTCACGTTTACAGGTCGCGTGGGATTGAGTACACGTGGTATCACAAGCAAGTATACCACAGGCAAATTTATCTTTAGTGACTATACAAAGTCAATTTCAGGTTCCAAGACGGATATTGCCGGGTTCGTTGGAGATGCAACCGTAAACACCAATCAATTGGTGGGTGATCTTTACGCGGAATACAAAAAGGACCTTTCACAGGATTTTTCAATGACTGTTGTTGCAGGGGTTCAGTCGCGTGATAACACCGCCAAGTATATCAATGTTGCAGCAAATGGTCTTGTGATAAGCGACGTTTACAATGTAAGCAATACACTGACGAATCTTGGTGTTCTGAATCAGATAGGCAACCCGTTGACAGGACGGGCCTTCGACAACAACGAAGGCAACTACCATACAACGCAGTACGGTGTCTATGCGGATGTTCGCTTTGGATATAAGGATTTTGCCTTCCTGCACTTTACCGGGCGCAACGACTGGAGATCAGTTTTGGCCAAAGAAAACCGTTCATTCTTCTATCCTGCGGTTGATGCCAGTGTTGTATTGTCAGATGCAATTCAAGCGCTTGGCAATTTGCCATGGCTGAACGCGCTGAAAGTAAGGGGTGGGTATTCGCAGGTTGGACAGGTTAACATCGGCGCCTATGAACTTGCCACAGTATTCGGCCAGCAATCGGGCTTTCCTTATCCAAGTGGTGGAGGATTCTCGCTGGGTGACAGACTCGTATCACCAAGCCTTGAACCGGAGATGACGACTGGGCTCGAAGCTGGATTTGACCTCGACTTGCGGCCGTTCGAAACGAGCCTGGGCTTCACGATATACAAGAGTAATACTGAAAATCAAACGATCCCTGTACAACTACCGAGTTCGAGTGGTTATAGCTCGTTGTTAACGAATGTGGGCGAAGTCCAAAATCGGGGCCTCGAAACATTCATACGCACTACACCAATTGATTTGCCAAATGGGCTGCGCGTTACGGTTCAAGCCTCTTACACGTTGAACAGAAATGAAGTTGTTTCACTTGCCGACGATGCCGATCTTTTGATATTACCGGGCGGAGCGACTGCCGCGAGAGTTGTTGCGAAAGTTGGCCAGCCGTTCCCACTGCTTCAGGTTACAAAGTACAAACGCACGCCGGAGGGGAAAATAATTGTTGATCCTGTTACGGGTTATCCGTCTACCGATGGATCGTTTCACGATGTAGGGACGACGACGCCACCACATATCGTCGGGTTGAGCGCGGAAGTTAAATTTCGTAACTGGCGACTGGCGGGATCGGCTGAATATCGCAACGGCCATTTTGTCTTCAACAACTCTGCTGTCGCGTTCGACTTCTCCGGAGCTGGTATCAGGACAGCATGGTATAACCGCGAACGTTTCGTTATTCCTAATTCGGCATACGAGGATCCTGAAAACCCAGGAAAGTATATTGACAATACAAATATTACCACATCGTCGGGAGGTGCAGACTTCTGGACTGATCAAACGCGGAACCGGGGTATTGGAGAAAATTATACAAACTCCGCAGGCTTCTGGAAGATCAGGGAGATTTCACTGCGGTATATGTTCCCGTCATCAGCTCTTTCCGGAGTTGGATTCATCAAAAGTGCATCGATAAGTGTTCAGGGACGAAATCTTTTCATCCGGACGCCTAAAACAAATCTCTACACTGATCCGGAATATAGTGCAAACGGCGCCGACAGCAATGCGATTGGTTTTACTAATGTCAATCTTACGCCACCTGCGCGCTATATGGGCGCTACTCTGTCATTAACGTTCTAAAACAAATAGTCTTTATGAAGTTTATAAAATCACTATACGCATCACTAGCCGTCGCGAGCCTTCTGGTGATTGGTGCTTGTGACGATCAGCTTGACATCAACGACAACCCGAATGCACCAATTAATGCTGATGTTCAGCTTGTATTACCGCACGCCATAGTGGCGTCAGCCGATGTAGTAAGCCTATTTAACAACTATGGTGCACATTTCGGTGGGTACATGGCTAACGCAGGCGGCTTCTCGGGTTATGGCAACCTGCTGAATTACAATCTTACACCTGTCGACTGGAATCGCCTTTGGACTGACACGTATCAAATACCACTGGCAGATCTCAAATACGTTATCGACAACACTGAGGACAAAGATGACCTAGCATACTTTAATGCGGCGGCCAAAATAATGATGGTAATGAATTACCAGAAACTGGTCGATGCCTTTGGGGACATTCCGTATTCCCAGGCGTTGCGTGCAGCAGAAGGTATCCTGACACCAAAGTATGACGACGCAGAAACAATCTATCGAAGTTTGATTGCTTCGCTGGATGATGCTATCGCAACGATTGACAATGCGAAGTTCCCATTACGTCTCACCAGGAGCGCTGATCCGTTATTTGGTTCAAGGAATTCAAGCGAAAGGAATATTACAGATCAGATGAATGACTGGAAGCGCTTTGCAAATTCACTGAAGCTGCGAATGCTTATGAGACTCTCTGACAAGACCGAATTCAGCGCTTTCCTGAGCCAAGAATTCGCAAAGCTTGACCTGGGGATCGGCTTTCTCATTGATGACGCCATAGTTAACCCGGGATACGACCTTAACAAACCAAACCCTGCCTGGAATACCTGGGGCCGGCGTCCTGACCTTACCTTGTCAAACTCGTCGAGGCTTCCCACAAAGTTTGCATTCGGGTTTTATGACGGCGCCAAGCTGGAGGATGAAGCTCGAGGCGAAGCCAGTTTTGTCAACTTTCCGAGCACGCCTGTGAATCAACTTGGCGACGAGGGTGACCCGCCAACAGCGGTTGCAGGACAGGTTACCTGGGCTTCAAACGAACCGGGGCTTTCAGGTATCGGGATCTTGAAGGGCGCAGGAATGGGTCAGCCGTTAATGCTTCTGGCAGAACTTAAATTACTCGTCGCTGAAGGGCAACTCAAGGGATACCTGCCCGGAGACTATTCAACCACTTTTTACGAAGGTGTTCGGGCGTCATTTGCCTACTTGTACAAGAACGAGAACGGCGCGCTGGCTTTGCCCGCAGGCAGTTCATTGGATGACCTTGTTGATAACTACATTGCAACCAATGCAGGGAACCATCTGGCAGAAATTGGAGTGGCTGGCGATGACAATGAACGTCTCGAAGCAATCATCACCCAGAAGTACATTGCGCTAAACATGATTCACTCTGATGAAGCGTGGAACGACTACCGTAGGACGGGCTACCCGGTTTCGCAACCTGGAGGCGGAGGTTCATTTGATATAGCGTCCAAGCAATCCAATGTGTCGACACGTGCCGATCGAATGCCAACCCGCATTCTATATCCTTCGTCTGAGCAGGCTTACAATGCACAGAATTATGTGAATATCGACCACACGAGTGATCTGATTTTTTGGGATCCAAATTGATTCTGATCTGCGATTACTTATTAATGAATAACATGATATGAAAAAAATACACGTAACATTTTTGTTAGCGTCATTGTCGATGGTCTCTGTGTCTTGCCTCGACGATGAGACTGCACCACTCGATCCCTCCGGGACCAGGAACGTTATTGAATTTCTTGACCCTTCAGTACCTACATCACCGACAGCAGCAGTTTATCCGGTGTATGGGTCTTCACTGGTAACTGCTCCGGAGCGGGAACTCGAACTCACCATCAGTTTCTCAGGTGCACATGGCAATGACAAGAACATTAGCGTTAAGATTGAGGTGGATCCCGGAGCGTTGACGTTGTACAATACACAAATGACAGACGGACTCAACGGGAAGGCGCCTTTGAATGGTAGTACATATGAGCTGATGCCGGCAGAGAACTACGCGCTTGGCACTACTGAACTGACGATTCCTGCAGGTAATACGAAAACCCGGTTTACCTTCAAGGTTTTCCCTGAGAAATTTGATTTCTCTAAAAGCTATGCAATACCGCTGCGAATCTCCAATGCCTCACATGGGGAGTTAAGTGCAAAGTTCAGTGTCGCCATTCTGGCCATTGGTGCGCGCAATACTTATGATGGACTGTACCGTGTGACAGGAACACTCGACGGGCATCCCAGCGTAGGCGGCCCAATAGACAGGCCAAATCATGAAGTAACTACGGTCAACGTTAACACCGTTGCGTTCTACGCTCCCTATGGCGTGGGTGCAGCGTCAGCATATTTCACCGGTGTGCAGGTGTTTGCCACCATTGCTGATGATGGTAAAGTAACGCTGGCAGCAGGCCCTGGCTCGGCAGAGATCGAAATGCAAGACGTTGATTACAACAGATACGATGCCGATGAAAAGAAATTTTATCTCAGATTTGGTTGGGGCGCAAGGGAAGAGGACATTGTCCTTACCTATAAGAGTTCACGGTAAATAACGCTGTTGTATATGGAGGCCGCTATATGCAGGCCGGGTTTGAATTGTAGCAGTGACCGCAAGGTCCTGCTACTTTTTTTTGAGAACGCGTTATGTATTTCCCTCCATTCGCTCTTGATCATCAGCGTCTTAATTTCAGTCTTTGCAGGTACCGATATTAGTTGCTGGAGTACACCATAACACCGGCGCGGAAGGTATATTTCACATTGACAAAGTTTGCCACGCCGATAGCAGGGTCTCCTTTAAGGAGTACCAGGTCTGCATCGAAACCAGGAGCAATTTTACCCGTCCGTCCTTTAAGACCAAATCGGCGTGCAGGATTCACCGTCAATGTTTCAAGGATTGCATTGAAGTCTAAACCGGCCTCGTGCATTAGTAAATACTCGTCCTCAGGGGAGTAATCGGTCATGTAACCAACGTCAGTTCCAAACAAAATTTCACCACCGGCTTCATGATAGGAACCCACTTGAAGAAGAGCTGTTACGATAAGCGGGTCTTCCCTTGAGTATGAGTCGAATTGTTCGAGATCCCATTTGTGAAGTTTTAATGTAGGGATTAACGCCATGTCGCGGGAAAGCATCAGGTTCAGCGTTTCACTGTCCCAATTCTTACGATCATCGGCGGCGACGTGTGCGAGAATATCTACTCCCCCCCTGGCTGCCAGTCGCGCACCCTCAAGATTGGAAGGGTGAGCGAAAACTTGTTTATGGTTTCTATGAGCATTTCTGGTGGCAGTTTCAATAAGTTCGAGAGCCATAGGAACAACACGTTCACGGGTCGGAGATGATGACCATAGCTTAACCGCATCTGCCCCACTTGCGAACTGTGTCGAAACATGCTGGGCACACTCATCAGCATTGAGCGGTTCTGCAAGTTTCAAAGGTGATATGTAAAAAGGGCTGGCGTCTCGAGGTGCGATGGGAATACCTGTGAACAATAACCTTGGACCTTTTACGGTTCCCCTGGAGATGCGATCGCGAATGACTGCAAGATTTTCGGGAGCTAATGTTGCGAGGTCGAAAATATATGTGAATCCATATTGTGTGAACATGTCCTGCATCTGTCGGGTGAGTACTTCGTCACGCAGGCTGTCAGCACCCAGCCATTTATTTTCCATGAGATGCACATGACAATTCCAGAAACCCGATGTCATGGTGAGACCGGTACAGTCAATTGTTGGCGTCTTATGATGCACCTGTATGTCAGACGATTTTCCAACGGCCAATATCTTACCGTCTTTAATTAGAACGGTTCCGCTGCTGATGGGTGGCTCGTGAGGTGATGTATAGATGTTGGCACCGGTCAGTGCCAGGTCCGCAATCGGATCTGATTTAAGCGAAACCAAAAAGAAAAAAACACCTGCAATCAGTAAGTACGCAATTGCAAACGATATTCGTACACCGGGAGTGAATCTGCGAGCTTTCATTTGTGATATAAACTCAAACCACAATGGCGGGTGGAATCCGATCTCTCATATGCGTGAATGCCCGCCATCAGCTTGAAGCTGTAAGATAGCAGTTGGTTTCAGATCGACTTGTATGAACCCGACAACTTATGCCCCTGAATCAAACGGATTTTTCGTGGGATCAAACAGATACCAAAACCTTCTTTCGGTATTTTACAGGGCTGATCCCATGGAATTTTTTGAAAGCCGTAGCAAGATGACTTTCACCGGAGAAACCAAATTCATGTGCAATTTCACTCAGGTTGAGGTCGCTGGAAACTAACCGCTCTTCAACAAGACGCATTTTGTATTCAAGGATGTATTGCTGCAGCGGTTTCGGGCTGTGTTTCCTGAAATATTCGCTTACGTAATTCTTTGACATATGAACGTGATTAGCAATACGCTCAACGGTCAATTTCTTTGGATCACGGATGTGTGCGTGGACATAGTCCATTATGCGTCGCAATGCTGATTGCCTGGGAAGTGGCGCGGTGACGTTGTCATCATCAATCTCGTGAACGATCACCATCAAAAGTGTCCTGATCAGCTGGCTTATGAGTGCTGTGTCGGAACGCTGTTCCCGATCATATTCCTCTACAATTTTCATTGCTAATGCCCGGAGCAGGGGTTTTGAGCTGGACCCTGACTTGCCCAAAAGCCTTTGCTGATGGTAGAAAATGTACTCAAGGCGTTCCATCCATTCGTTGTCGGCACCTGGATGGAAAGAGTTCAGCGTAAACCTCACAAAAATAAACGTCGTAGTACTTGTAACGATCGTGTGATGCCCATGTTCGGGAATGATGACAAATACATCATCCTTTCCATAGGCATAGCGTTGATTATTGACCACACAGAACCCACTGCCGTCAATTATGAATACAAGTTCGAAAAATGTGTGTTTATGCAGCTTTACGGGGCAACGGTCAGCCACCTGCTGTTCAATCTCAAAAGGCTGGAAAAGATGCTGGACTAACATACCTGTAAAATTGAAATAATTTCCTCTATAGTTGGAATGATGCCCATGCTGAGCCAGTTGACCTTTGCAAGAAACATATTCCTGATTATGAAAGCATTTGTTCTAACCAAAAACGGAGGCATCGAAAATTTAGTTCTGTCTGAATTACCAATGCCTGAGGCAAAGCCGGACGAAGTAGTGATCCGGACCAGGGCCATTTCTATTAACCGCGTAGACGCTTTTGTGCGGCAGAATGATTTTGCCGTTGGTGTATTTTACAAACCTGAACCTGACGAGGGATCAATTGTTTTGGGGTGGGATGTTTCGGGCGTTGTTACACAAGTCGGTGATGCGGTTACTGAATTTAAGGTCGGCGATGAAGTGTTCGGACTCGTAAACTTTTTTGGACGCGGCAGAACAAATGCCGAGTACGTTGCAGCACCAGCAGCACATCTTGCAAAGAAGCCCGAGAACATATCCCATGAAGAGGCTGCCGGGGCAGGCCTCACTGCTTTGACAGCATGGTTAGCGATTTTAACCTATGGTCAGGTGAAAAGGGATCAAAACGTTTTAATCCATGGTGCCGCAGGTGGCGTCGGTCATTTCGCCGTGCAACTTGCCAGGATGCATGGCGCCCGCGTTATCGGGACGGGCTCTGCGGAAAGTGAAGATTTTGTTCGGCGCGTTGGTGCAGATCAGTTCGTTGACTACCGCGTTGATCGTCCTGAAAAAATTTTCGTCGCTGATCTGGTCGTTGATCCTATGCCGGGAGATCACGTTCTTCGGTCACTTGAAGCTGTCAGACCCGGTGGGCGTGTAATCAGTTTGCTACCTTATGACGATGCTGACGGCAGAATGGCGGCGCTTGTAAATGAGAAGGATGTTTATACGCACAGGGTGGTAGTGAGTTCGAACGGAGCGCTTATGAAGGAGATTGCAGCACTACTTGCCAGCGGCGCGCTAAAAACGCATGTATCAAAAATCTATCCGTTTGAAGAATTGCCGATGGCACATGCAGCTATCGAAAGCGGGAAGACCAAAGGTAAACTCATCGTCTCGCTCAGGTGAATGTACGGATAGTTAATGCGACGAATACTGCTAAACATTCCTTTTGTCGTGCCCGTCGTGGCTGAGACCAAACGACGCGTGGGTGGCACAGCGTCAAACGTTGAACCTGATGGAACTGAACAAGTAAATCCAAATCGTATGAAGAATGTCCTGATAATCGGTATGAACCCCGCGACAATTGATCTTTCTAGCCCGGAGGTGCCAAAATGGTTTGAATGCAGAGCTGATTGAAAAAGGTACCAAAGCCACCCTGAAGCAACTGAATGCGAATGGCTTTGATGCCGGGCTTTTTCTTTTTGATACGGACGCAAAGAACTTAAGTGCCCTCGTTAGACAACTTAAAGAAGGGAACTATGATGGCGTTGTAATTGGAAATGGTATCAGGGGGACAAAGGCAAACTTCATTCTGTTTGAACGAATTATCAACACGGTCCACCAATACGCACCAGGATCGAGAATCATTTTCAATACTCTGCCTATGGATACTACAGAGGCTGTGAAAAGATGGTTGTAACTGCAGATGTTTCCCGGTCGGCGATTCAAATATTTTGCATCGCACGAACAGGATTACATATTGATTGGGGTTAGCCGATTTCGATGAGCGATTTTGCCGCCGGAAGATTGATCAGGTGAGCGCCTGAACAAGAATGATTCTTGATCGTCAAGTTTGTTCATATGTCACCGCTTCGGTCCGCGCGACGAACAGCGGCTTCACCTGGGCCCAAACGCCTGCAAATAGATCCGAATTCCGGTAGGCGTCCAGGTCTTCAACCCGTTCCCAATGACTCAGCGTAGCGTAAGCCTCAGGCGAGCGGTGGTCGCGCAGCAGTTCCAGATGGGTGCAACCGGGAAAGTTGCGGATCGCATCCCGGTTTTTTTCAAAGATCGCCAGAAAGGTGGCAGCCGTCTCCGGACTAAAATGCATGCGTACGATTCTTATTATTGTCATTCGTCGAACATAATATTCACGGAGCTATCGTATTCGAGACCCAGCAGCTCGGATGCGTTGCCGCGATAGATCCCGATTTCCAGGAGGTTGAGGCTATTAAAGATGATAAAACATTCGCCCTGTTCAGCCTGATTGTATTGTTGGTGAATCCGTCTGAATTTCTCACCGCCGAACTGCACCGTGTAACCACGACCTTTGCTCAGCACATCAAAAGCCTCTTTCGGAATATTGGTGATCAAATTACCCATGTTATCGACACGGATTACGGTACCGGTAATGCCTTTTTTAGTGGCTTTCACCTGGCGATCCAGCAACTTTTTGAACGAAGACATTGGCTTTCCGAGGTTGGTTATCGACATACCACTCGCTAATTTTGCTGCTGCCGGGGCGAACACATCGCGTTCCGGAAACGTTG
>JAEZDW010000368.1 GCA_023417955.1 Bacteroidota bacterium | reverse complement strand
GGGTACCATACCCGACAACAACCAGTTCCTGCAACGTCTTTATATCAATCTCAAGCCGAACATCGATAACGGATTTGCTCCCTACCATTACTTCCTGGGTTGAATACCCAATCGCTGAAAAGACGAGAACGGAAGTCTCTGAAGGCACTTCCAGCGAATATTCCCCGTTCACATCGGTCTGGGTACCTGTCGTCGTGCCTTTCAAAAGAATGTTAACACCGGGGATTGGAGAGCCGTCATCTCCCGCGATGACCTTGCCCTGAACGGCCATTTTCTGCTGCGCATCAGGAATCCTGGAGGCTGCCAAAATTTCAGCCGCCGAGAAAAGTAAAAGCAGGCTTCCCACTAACGCCGATCTCAGTAGTAGATACTTCATATAAGTTTGGATTTGAGTGTCGCAACCGCTGAGTATTGTATCTCAATCGATTTCTGACAAAAATCCAAAGGACACGGTTAATACCTGGCTGGAAATAGCCGCATTATAGATCGATCACAGGCATTGATTTCTTAACTCGTTGGCTGCAAGATGATTGCACGCCCGCTTTTTTTCAGAATTATAGACCTTTTACAGAAAGGAAGTACCGAAAAGGAATGAAAAGCCGGAGCAAATGATGATCAAGTACGGTGTAAAAGCCAGCTTCTGTTGAACATCGATTTCCAATTTCAAGACTGACAAATTGCGGGGCAACTAGCTGGTCTGCTCCACCGATTTGATTTCCATTACGCGATCCAGAAAGGATTCATCCGGAACTATTGATTTGTGCTTGACACGCGTTTTGTAGGCGTAAATGGTGTTGACGGAGAGGTTGAGTATTTCGCTGATTTTCTTGTTATCCTGAATTCCCAACCGAATCAGGGCATATATTCGGAGATCCGAATTCAATTCACCTTCATTTTCCGGAAGGATTGGGTCTGCGGGATCAAGGAGTTTATTGAATTGTTGGACGAAATCCGGGAAGAGCCGTAAAAATACGGAGTCGAAATTTGTCAGGAATCGCGCACGCTCGTCCAGCGGATTATACTTTCCCAAAATCGTCATAGCTTCCTTCTTCCTGTCATTGACGAGAAAATTGAGCACCTGCTTGCGCAGCACATCGATTTTATTGACGTAGTCGGTAGTCATGTTAAAATAATAACCGACGTATTCTTCTTTTATGCGATTGGCGTCAATCAGTTTTTCGTTGAATGCCTGCAGGTTGCGATTTGCCTGCTGGATTTGTTCATCTGCTCTTTTAATCTTTTTCAGCTGTTTATATATAATAACAGAGAAGACAGCCACGAGAATGACAATTATCGTAATGAAAAACGAGTATGATGCCCATCGCTTTCGTTGTTCGTCCATTGTGTTCAATTGATCGGCTGCGATCACGGGAAGTATTGAGTTTATTTCGACCTGTCTCTGGCGCGCGCCATAGAATTGCGCATCCTTCAACGCCTGACGGATAAAGATATAGGCGTTCCTGGAGTCGCCGCGCTGATGTAGTTCCCTGGCAAGGGTGTACATCGCTGCAGTTTCTTTTACCCCGCCCCTGAGATCAGATATCGACGACATTACCAGGTTCTCAAGGGATTTCTGCGCATTGCCAAGATGCCGCCAGGCTTCAGCAAGGTCGTAGTGGTAGACAGCGTATTGCGGCCACGTTAGCCAATGATGCCTGGTCATCTCAGCACTGGTGCGTATTACCTCCTCGTAATTTTGGAGGTGGAGATTTCGAACATTGGTCAAATAGTAGTATTGATAACTGCCAGGTTGCAATACATGCAGGGCGGAATCCATGTAAGCAAGATAGAACGGGCGGTACTCACCCATGAAATACTCATGATTGTTGAAAATCATCAGATCAGCATATGCTCTGGCTGTAAGTCGGTAAAATTCGGCTTTAGAGGTATCCTGCAAATCCTCCACATGTACAGCTCGCAGGATGTCGAACGTCTCTTTAAACCTTCCTGCCGAAAGGAGGGTAAAGCCCATCTTTACATACGCGTAGCTTATTTTGCCGGGATCTTCAAGAGACTGCGCCGTTTCAAGAAGGTGTCGTGCATAGCTGAACGCAGAATCATTTACGAAAGTTTTGTATTCGTGATACAACGAATTTAGAATCCGAAAACGACCTTCGACGTCGTTACTTCGCAGGGACCTGAGTTCCCGCTCCAACACACGGATACTGGCTTGCTTTTCACTGACGTATTCGTCCTGTCGTTCAATTTCATGCTTCAGCACACCAATCAGGCTGTCCAATCGGTTTTGACAAATTCCGACGGATTGGATAGAGCATAAACCCAGAAACAAGATCAAGAACCGCATTCGCACAAAAGTCCGCTTAAAGATAGCATAAAAGGCCATAGTCGGCCATGAGAACGCACGTCCCGGGGATCTGTTTCCGATTTAATTAACCTTTCTCATTGTTTGCCGCAATCTACCTTTCCCGATGTCGCGCCTACACCCCCTCAAAGTCAGCGCTGCCACCTAGCTTTGTATTATCAATCAAAAGCAAAACATACGACAACGCATTTATTAAAATTCAGAAATTATGACAACAACAATTGAAACGACAGTTAATCCAACTTCAAAAGCACAACTTTGGACTGGCAGAATCATGGGCGGAATAGTAATCGCCTTTATGCTTATGGACAGCATCTTCAAATTCATTCCCAATGATGAAGTTGTTACGGCCACTACCGACCTTGGATTCCAGGCACACCACCTCCCTGTTCTCGGCACACTTGGACTTACATCAATACTCTTATTCACATTTCCACGCACGCAATTAATTGGAGCGATACTTCTTACAGGATACTGGGGCGGCGCGATCGCTACGCATGTGCGTCTTGACAACCCGTTGTTTTCGCACATTCTATTTCCGGTGTACCTGGGGATACTTGCATGGGGTTCTGTTATTCTAAGAAATGCTGAATTCCGGAAGCTGATTTTTTCGTAGATCCAAATATTTTTCACAATCAATTAAAAACAAAAGGGCCCGTCATTGCGGGCCTTTTTTGATTTTATGCTTACGAACCGGCTGGACTAACCGCTTCATCGTGATGTTGTCGATCCGGCAGTACAGCCTTTATGCTATCAGCCTTCTCGAGATGCATTTCAATTTTCGGAAGATACTTATTGATATAACTTCGTACATCACTATTTCGTCCGTTATCACGGCCCCGCTGAAATAGCTGCACAGCTCTTTCATGTGCGGTCACCTGCGACGCAATGTATGCCGAATCAAACCGGTGGCCTTCAAATTGCGACAAAGTTTCCAGGATTCCCTGATGCTCCTGATCAAGATTTGCCGGCCAGTCGACATCGTCGTCGTTGTCGGCGATATCGGCAAGCTCATCCTGCGCGGTCGTATGATCATTAACCATACTTTCAGCAAAAGCTCTCACCAAACTATCAGTACCTTTCGTCAAGGCCAGTTCACCCATTTCAATTTCTGCCATGTTACTCATTGCAGCACTCTCAACAAATGTCTCGTCTGCATCATTAAAGTCGTTGCGGTCAGAATCATTGTCATCATCATCACATGCCGTCCATACTACCGCCGCCAGCGCTATCGCAAAAAACCATCTCTTCGATTCCATAAGCTGTTTGTTTTAATTTCGTGATATGTCAGTAAATCTCACTGACAAACGCGGAGCAGATCGAAACTCATTCCTGCACAGCCGGCCCAACGCCAAAGGGAAAACATTTCCCATCACGTGGATGGACGCTCCTCAGAAACGGGTAAGCCTCCGCAGCCGTCCGCGATCAGCGTATACCCTCAACGTTGGAACTTCTGATTACCGCACGACAATAACAGGGATCGGCACCAGCTAGACGGGCATTTGATTTGAACAGTGACGTAAAGGGATATCAATTCTTCCTGTATCATGCGGCATAGGACCACAAAAGCGTTTCGTTCTCTCCTCATTGTGCAGAGCATCTATACTTTCATTACCGGTGTTTGGCCACTCATTCATATTGAAAGTTTCATCGCCGCAACCGGACCCAAAGAAGACATCTGGCTTGTTAAAACTGTCGGTGCAATGCTCATACCCGTCAGTTTCGCGCTGATCGCATTCCTCTGGATAAAGGCATCACGAATACCCGCAATTCTCCTTGGTGGGTTGACGGCCGTAGTGTTTGCAGTTATCGATTTTCATTATGCGCTGGCTGACGTGATCTCCAATGTCTACATGCTTGACGGAATACTCCAGTTGTTCTTTATCGTCAGATGGGCCTGGATTGCATGGTTGGAACTGCTCGACCATCGCAAATCACTCGAACGGAAGACAACGGTGTTCATTCGGTAGGTTCCGTCGACTATGTTCCAACAGGTACAAAGTTTTTGAACAGTTCAGAGAGCAATTAATTGAGGTATGATCATAGCAGGGAAAACATTTATGAACCGGACGGATGCAGGGTTCGAGGTTGGAAAACTTCTGGAGCGGAAATACAAGAATACGAATGCACTCGTCCTTGGAATTCCTCGTGGGGGCGTACCTGTGGCCAGGGAGATTGCTAAGGTGTTAAACGCTGAAATGTCGGTACTGATAACAAAGAAACTTCCTCATCCCGTGATGCACGACCTCGCTCTTGGAGCCGCAGCAGAAGACGGATCGGTTTTCCTTAACAGCACTGCTCAGGAGATTGATCGCGATACGCTGCATAAGATTCACATGGTACAAAACCTTGAAATCAAACGCCGTGTGGAGCGATTCAGAAAAGGAAAGCCATTACCAAATATGCACAACCGCGTGGTGATCATCGCCGACGATGGTATCGCTACTGGTTCTACCATCGTTCCCGCTATCAAGATGTGTCGGAGCAGAAAGGCTGCGAAAGTAATAGTAGCAGCTCCTGTGTCAGGCAGAAGGTATCTGAATGAAATTAATACGCTTGCGGATGAGGTTGTGATTCTTGAGCAGCCGGATATTTTTCACGCGGTTTCTCAGGCGTATAGTGATTTTCATTCGCTTACTGATGAGGAGGTAATTTCGGTGATTGAGACAGTGAGGCGGTAGAATAAGAATAAAACGCACAGAAAACACAGAAAGCACAGAGAAGGCACAGAATAACGCACAGAAAACACACAAGGCACAGAGAAGGCGTAGAACTTTCTGGTATCTTTCAGTTTGTGTGCTAATGAATCCGTACCACGTTTTAGGTGTTAACAGTAATGCAAGCGATGCAGAAATAAAGGCAGCGTACAGAAACGCTGTCAAGCAACATCACCCCGATGCAACAGGTAAGGATGACACGCAGACAATTGCTCTTATCAACGAAGCCTACGAGATTCTAAGTAATCCTGAACGAAGGCGGGCGTTCGATTCGGGTGTCTACGAATTTATAGACGTACCCGTTCCGGAGGAAGATCCGAGGGAAGTTCATCGCCGTGAGTATCGGAGAAAAATGGCAGAAGAACGTCGTGTTAAACTCGAACGGGAAAAGAATCTTTTTGGTCGTCTATATAAAATCAACGTATTCATCTTGGCCCTTGCAGTGGTTGCCGTCGTCGACGAACTTCTGCCTTCCATAAAGTATAGCGATCATATTTTAAAAAGATGGGAAACAGTCAGGCAGGTAAGGGCCGAGAGGTACTACATCCCATACATTCAAACGGAGCATTGCACTTTTACAATTCCTGAAGGCACAAGCACGGCGCTTACAGTCCAGGGACGCCGGATAACGGTCGGGGTAAGCCCGCTGTTCAGAATTCCAACCGTAGCCACCGTATCCGTTGACGATCAAACACACGACTTAAAGCCTACGCGAACACTCTACTCCTTCGCGATACCATTTCACTATGTGATCCTTGTTTTTGCGGGAGTTTCTGTCGCAATGCGAAAACACAGTTCGGCTGCCTTCCAATTCAGCCTGGCTCCGCCTTTGATGCTCTTGCTGGCTGTCGTAATTTTTTACTTTTTAACCTAGCGGTGCCCACTGCCGAAAAGCGATTGACAGGCAAAGTACACAATGATTATATTTGAGTTTGGTCGACCAATCCGGACTCACGAAAGAGAAACGCTTATGACTGACACAAGCCACCACGACGAACGGATCGCAAAAATGGTTTTCGCTTCTGTTTATCCTTTTTACGTCGAGAAGGTCACAAAAAAAGGCCGAACGAAAGAAGAACTGCACGAAGTCATCAAATGGTTGACGGGGTTTAACGACAAGAAACTGCAGGAACTCATAGACAAGAAAGTTACGTTCAAAGAGTTTTTCGAAAAGGCAAAGTTGAATCCGAACGCCAGCCTCATCACAGGTGCCATCTGCGGATATCGCGTCGAAGAAATCCAAAACCCACTCACACAGCAAGCACGCTACCTCGATAAACTCGTTGACGAGTTGGCTAAAGGACGGAAAATGGAAAAGATACTTCGTGGATCATAGGCATTCAAAGCAATTATTCTCCTTCTATTAGTACACTTCTGCGCCCGCTTCCGGACAGTATCTCGCCGTGTGTGAACATCGAAATATCCCGGACACCTGATTTTCGCCTAAGCAGGGCCATTTTTATATGGCACAGTAATCGCAAACTGCTCCATAACTGATCGAACCTCCTATGTTGAAGAACTACTTCGTAACGGCCATCCGTTCGCTCATCCGCAATAAGGCATTCGCCATAACCAATATTCTCGGACTCGTTGTTGGCATCTCGTTCAGCACGATGCTCTTCATATACATAAGTCATGAACTTTCATACGATTCTTTTCATACCAGGTCGGCGCGGACATACCGTACGTTAACGTCGGATCTGCGCAATCCCTCCGATGTGCGCACTTACGCTATGACGGTACCTGCACTCGGACCTGAACTTGTGAATACTTTTCCCGAGGTAGAAGAAATGGTAAGATTGTACCGGCCTTCAGGTCAGGTTGTCGTAACGGTAGGTGAAGAAAATTTTAATGAAAGAAACTGGTTTACGACGTCCGACGCCAACTTTTTCGATGTCTTCGAATTCGAATTTGCCAGTGGCGACCGCACTACTGCACTAACGCATCCGCTATCCGTTGTACTTACCGAATCCACAGCCAAACGCTTCTTTGGAAACACGGATGTGCTCGGCAAGACCATTGAAGTTGGGGGCGCAGGAAGCGTCAAGATTACCGGTGTCCTCAAAGACCTGCCGCAGAATTCACATCTCCAATTCGACCTTTTGTTTTCCACGCTGCAACCGGGCCCAACCTGGGAACAGTATCTGGGAAGTTGGGACCGGTTCGGAGCAGCCACGTACGTTGTTTTGAAAGAGGACAATGCAATCGCAAATGTTCTTGAGCGAGTTCCTGGTCTCATGGAAAAGCATCTCGGTGAATTTGCCGCACTTCAAAGAACGTCGTTTCAGGCAATCAAAGACATCTACTTACATTCCGAAGGCATTGAGTCAGGTGTCGAGGACAAGCGCGGACAGCTCTCCTACATTTATATCTTTTCTTCCATGGCAGTCTTTCTCCTGATTTTGGCCGCAATCAATTACATCAACCTGACGACGTCCAATACAGCGACAAGAGCCAAAGAGATTGGTGTAAGAAAAGTTGCCGGCGCGTTTAAGAAGCAGCTCGTCTTTCAATTCATGACTGAAACGCTTGCAGTCACTCTCGTCGCTACAATACTGGCGCTGATAATGATCGATGTAGCCCTGCCATTTTTTAATCGTATTACCGGAAAAGACTTCGACCTCAATCTTACAACGCTCGCGACATACCTTCCTCCGCTTATCGGCGTTGCAATTCTGATTGCCTTACTTGCCGGAACTTACCCTGCATTTTACCTGGCAAAACTCAAGCCGGTTACGTCACTGCGTATCCAAAGTCTCTTTTCAAGGCACCGTCTTGATCTTCGATCAGTACTTGTTGTATTTCAGTTTACAGTCAGCATTACACTGATTGTATCAACGCTCATCATAGGAAAACAGCTTGAATTTATCCAGCGCAAGGACCTCGGATTCGAGCGGAGCGGCCTGATGGTTATCGATATCAACAGCGGGAATGTCCGCAGACAATTCCAGGCGATGAAATCGGAATTTCTTAAAGTTCCCGGTGTGGAACACGTTGCCGTTTCATCGCGTGTACCCGGAGAGTGGAAGACTATCCCGGAAATATACGTTCGTACAAACTCAGGCGACTCCGTTCAAACATACTTCATGGGCTTTGATGAAGACATGATGCAGACCTATCAACTGAATCTTACAGAGGGAAGATTCTTTAGCGGTGAAAATCCGGCAGACTCGGCTAACGTGTTGATTAACGCCTCGGCAGTGAGGGCGCTTGGCTTGAACGATCCGATTGGTGCCAGGATAAAAATCGGAACCAATGACGGAGTGTGGGAAGTTAGTGTCATCGGTATTCTTGAAGATTTCAACTTCCAGTCTCTTCACAATAAAGTTGCCCCG
>JAEZDW010000270.1 GCA_023417955.1 Bacteroidota bacterium | reverse complement strand
GCCAATATCCGCGACGGTAATGGCGTCGACTGGCCTGTCCGTTACAAGGACCTGGAACCATACTACCGATATGCTGAGCGTTATATCGGCGTCAGCGGCCAGCCTGAAGGATTAAGTCACTTTCCCGATGGTGATTTTCTCCCGCCTATGGAACTGAACTGTGTCGAACAACACTTCCGCGGCGAAATGGAGAAACACTTTCCGGGACGTCGCGTAACCATTGGCCGCGTGGCGAACCTCACAGCACCGGTAAAAGGTCGTGGCATCTGCCAATTCCGAAATCTCTGCCATCGCGGCTGTCCTTACGGTGCTTACTTTAGCACAAACTCCAGCACACTTCCAGCAGCTTTTGCCACCGGCAATCTCACACTGCTTCCGAATTCACTCGTTAATCGCGTCCTGTACGACGAAAAAAACCAGAAGGCTACGGGCATTGAAGTGATTGACGTCGATACCAATACAACTACCGAATACTATTCGCGTATCGTGTTCCTCAATGCATCGACACTCGGCACAACATTCATTTTGCTGAATTCAATTTCAAATCGTTTTCCGAACGGGTTCGGAAATGACAGTGACATGGTTGGTCGTAATTTAATGGACCATCACAAACAGTCGGGTGCCGCGGCAGAAGTTGACGGTTTTGATGACAAGTATTACTCTGGCCGCAGAGCAAATGGAATTTATGTACCGCGATTCCGAAACATCAATGGCGACAAACGCGATTACCTCCGTGGATTCGGTTTGATGGGTGGTGCAGGAAGACGTGGCTGGCAAGAACACCGGAACTCGATGGCGATCGGTGCTCAACTAAAAAAAGAGGTTACACAACCCGGCACCTGGACGATCTCACTACAAGGTTACGGCGAATGCCTCCCTTACACCGACAACAGGGTTACGCTCGACAAAAGCCGGACCGACAAATGGGGCCGCCCTGTTTTATCTGTTGATTGCTCATTCAAAGATAACGAACTCAAGATGCAGACCGACATGGCCGCGAGTGCCGGGGAAATGCTTGACGCTGCGGGCTACAAAAATGTCAGGAGCTATGTAAACACATCTTTTCCCGGGAATGCAAATCATGAAATGGGGACAGCAAGAATGGGTCGCGACCCGAAAACGTCAGTGCTAAATGCATTCAATCAAATGCATGCAGTAAAAAATGTCTTCATAACCGATGGGTCGTGTATGACGTCGAACTCCTGCGTCAATCCTTCGTTGACGTATATGGCCCTGACTATTCGCGCCTGTGAGTATGCGGTGACCGAATTAAAACGCCAGGCTCTCTGAAATCAGCGTAAACTAAATCATGCCGCGCGCCTTCAGCTCAAGATATTTGTTGATGGTGTTTACCGTGAGGTTTTCCGGTGGGGTGAGCAATGCCTGTATGCCGTTGCGTGCAAGCTCCCTGACGATAAGCTTTTTGTCATAGCTGAACTTCTCAGCAATTGCCTTGCGGTAAATCGTCTTCAGGTCTGGCGCCGGCGTTTCGAGAAGTTGCTTCATTTCCGTGTTCTCGAAAAAGATTACAACAAGCAAATGCTGTCTCGCAATTTGACGCAGATACGGAATCTGGCGCTGCAGTCCGTAAATTGATTCGAAGTTTGTAAACAGAAGAAGCAAACTCCGTTGTGTGATCTTTCTGTTGATGTGATTGCTTAAAACTGAGAAGTCAGATTCTCGGTAAGCTGTCTTTTGATTATAAAGCACTTCCATAATCCGCCCTATCTGACTTGGCTGTTTTCCGGCGGGAAGCGTTGCGCTGATCTTGTCCTGGAAAGTAATTAAACCAGCCTTGTCGGATTTCTTGATCGCGATATTTGAGATAACGAGACTGGCGTTTATAGCATAATCGAGCAAGCTCATTCCTGCAAAAGGCATTCGCATAAGACGTCCTTTGTCGATTACACTGAAAACCTGTTGGGAACGCTCATCCTGGTAGTGATTCACCATCAGTTCCATCCTCCGTGCAGTAGCCTTCCAGTTGATGGTACGGATATCATCACCGCCTACGTATTCGCGGATTAGTTCGAATTCCATGTTGTGGCCAATCTTCCTGATCTTCTTAATACCCGCCATGGTCAGTCTGTTCGAGATTGCGAGCAACTCATACTTACGCATCTGAATAAACGACGGGTACACAGGAACCAACGCATCTGCAGAGAACTTAAATCTCCTGCTGAGTAGCTTCAAAGGCGTGCTTGCATATACATTTACAACTCCGAACGAGTATTCGCCGCGCTTCACGGGGCGCAGATTGTAGCGAATAACACGCGAGTCGCCTGCATCCAGATCGAGTTTGACAAGCATGTCACGCTTCTGAAACTGGTGCGGGATTTCATCTACAACTTCAACGCTGGTCTTGAATGGATAAAGGTTTTCAACATGAACGCAAATTTCATTTTCGTCGCCGTTTGAAAGACGATCCGGTGCTATCCGGTGACTGCGCAATCCCGTCCTCGTACGATAGAGCAAAATAATATCGGTGAGAAGAACGGCAAGGAAAAGGTAGAACAGGATTTTAGGGATGATAATCAAGCCCGGTATC
This sequence comes from Bacteroidota bacterium, assembly GCA_023417955.1. Classification (GTDB taxonomy): domain Bacteria; phylum Bacteroidota; class Bacteroidia; order Cytophagales; family Cyclobacteriaceae; genus Ohtaekwangia. Next base: position 12,794 of record JAEZDW010000270.1, on the reverse strand, counting down.
AGGAACGAAAAGATGAAAAGTGCGACCAGTACGCCGACGGCGATAAACAGCCTTTCATTCAGATATAGTGACCGAAGCAACTTCACTTAACGGGGGACTTCTACCTTACCAACAATTTGTGTAACAACTTCATCCGGGGTAACACCTTCCATTTCCTTGTCCGGCGTCAGCATGATACGGTGCCTGAGAACAGGTACAGCGATTGTCTTAATATCTTCCGGAGTAACAAAATCGCGGCCCTGCAATGCCGCATAGGCTTTTGATCCGTTGAGTAACGCGACAGAAGCACGGGGTGAAGCGCCCAGAAACAATGACGGGTTGCTACGTGTATCATGAACGATCTGCGCAATATACCGAAGCAGGTGCTGTTCAACGAAGACCTGCTGTACCAATGACCTGTAATGACGAATCTGTTCCGCGGATAACACCTGTCCTACTTCAGTAAGTGGTGCATCGCCCTTCCGTGAGTGATGCCCTTCAATTATGGTCACTTCTTCTTCAAGTGATGGATAGGACACAATGATCTTAAACAAAAAGCGGTCAAGCTGCGCTTCCGGCAGCCGATATGTTCCTTCGTGCTCCACCGGGTTCTGCGTGGCAACGACCAGATACGGTGATTCCAAAGAATATGTCACGCCGTCAACGGTGACCTGTCGTTCTTCCATTACCTCAAACAGCGCAGCCTGCGTTTTTGCCGGAGCGCGGTTAATTTCATCGATCAGACATATGTTCGTGAATATCGGTCCCGCTTTGAATTCAAACGCAGACGTCTTCATATTGAAGATAGACGTTCCCAACACATCGGAAGGCATCAGGTCTGGTGTGAACTGAATGCGTGAAAATTTCACCGCAATGATCCTGCTTAGCAGTTTCGACGTCAGCGTCTTTGCCACGCCGGGGACGCCTTCAATCAGAACATGGCCATCAGCCAGGATTGCCGTAATCAGCAGGTCGACCATGTGTGACTGTCCAACGATGATCTTTCCTATCTCTGCACGGATCTTCTGCAGACTTTCATTGAGTGACGAAAGGTCAACGCGGTTTTGAAAACTTTTTTCTTCCATAGTATTTATTGGGAACAATATTACAAGTTACATTTTTCTATTTGTGAATTCAGCGCCGTAAGCTGATCAGCAGTGATTGAATTGGTCCTTCGTATCTGCTCAATGCTCTTAAACAAATCGCGAATCAGTTTTTCATCGGTCCCCGACTTTTTGCTGAGCATCTCAAAAAAGTTGTCATCTGTCTTTGCCGTACTCACACCATACCGCGAACGTATCTGATCGAGAAGGAAAAGAATCTTCTTTTCCGCGATGTTCCGGTGGTCACTGCGTTGGTAGTAGAGGTTTCCGATCGTTCCGACGAACTCCAGCGTTGTATTTTCCAGTGGTTTGATTACAGGAATGATGCGCTGGCGGCGTTTCATTTCGAAAATCATGTAAGCCAGCAATGAGAGGATTAATATATAGTACGCCCAGCGCAACGGTTCTGTCGTTAGTATGAATCGCAGCGGCGTCTGTATTTCCCTTTTTCCCCTGTGATAATATTGTGTCCAGTACAACTTCCCCGCAGGCAGGTACGAGAATGTATTCGTAACAAACTTGTGATTCTCATCCGTCAGGGCGTAGATGTTTGTAAACGCCAGCGGTGTGCTGTTGAGGATGAGGTTGCCCTTCCCGTGTTGTATCCGCAGTGTGACTGGCCGCCCCTGATCATTCTTTGCGATGACCGTGGTTTTGAGCGAATCGGAATACACAAAGTAGTTATGAATATTATCGCGACGGTAGCGATACCTGCTGGTGGTGTCAAATGCAGTCGCAACAAATTTCAGCGAAGCAGTGTCACGCAGCTTCAGGTTACCGAAATTATAGATGTAATCGCGCGTACTGAAACCAAGCGTATCATTTAATTGTCCCCAGAAATACTGCGCTGACAAAAAAGCCGACCCGCCGTTACTGACGAACTCCAGGAGTGCATCGGTGTCGGACTTATCGATGTTCATCCCCAGCGAAATCATAAAGATACTCGCGTTCGTTTCGAGCGAGTCTTTCAATTCATACATCGTTGCATAAGAATACTCAGGAGTTTTGCCAAATGACGATTCAAGGATCGTATTAACTCCATACGCTCCATATGGGTTCTTGTCTTCCGGATCGAACGTAACCTTCCAGTCGTATTGCTTCGGACTGGTGAGCTTGATTATCACAAATATTCCGAAAATGCCGGCTACGTATATTATGTACTTCCAGTCCTTCATTTCACAATTTCTTTCCAGCCAATGAAGATACCGTTAACCTTATCGAACAAATCGCGGCTTACTGTAAAATTACCGTACCAGGCATAGTCGAAATAGTAACTAAGGTGTTGAAGCCACTGGCGCGTTTGTCCTTCCTTGATTTCGAGAACATAATCGTGGTTCGTCTTCCCCTGTTCCCAGGCAATTTGCTGTTTGTCGGATAAGATCTTTAGTGCATACAGAAAAGTAAGCCGGATACCACGGCGGTAATCACCTGCCTGCACGGCATTTTGAATTTCACGATCGAAGTCAATCTCATGAATATTCTCATCGAATACATTGGCCTTGATAGTCGAGGCGCCCTCGGCGGAGTAAAACACTTTAAAGGCGTCAACTTTCAAAATGAGCATGACGATTACGACGATGGCGGCGAGTCCAAGCAGGTAGAGGAATAATCTTCCCCAACTGGTATTTTCCGCTGTATTGAAAATTCCGTTCAGTACACTTCCCAGCCACCGGAGAAAACGCTCCCACAAGCTTTCTGCAATAGTCGGGGGCTGCTCGTATTGCAGATCGGGATCTTCTTTCAGGGACTGAATAACGTTCGGATCGGCGTTGCGCGCTTCTACCGCCAACGTATCGGCTATCCCCTCGCGATCAGGATCATAAACGTTTTCTACCCCGCCAAAGATGGCAGAGTCAACGGCCACCTGGGAAACTGCCGTGAAGGATCCAAGAAGGAAAAAAAGAACGAACAGATTTTTCCAGGCGCTCATTTTCAGTATTGTTCCTCCTCCGGATTATTCGGCTGCTGCTGGCCAATCGTTTCGAAATCGCTGATCAGACCACGGGATTCTTTGATTTCCACAAGATTGAAATATTGGAACGCTGCAGCGACGTTGGGAAGAACATTAACAAGAATTGAAACGACGTAGTAAACCAGAAACGTAGCCAACATGCTCCATTGAAACCATGCGGGCAGGTCATTGGACGGACTTTCGATGGTGTGCATCATAACGAAGAAGAAGAGTATATAAAACGGAATGATCGCCAGACTCGCGAGCGTGGAGGAGATGAGATAGATTACTAAATAAAACCCGAAACTGCTCCACCATTCACCTTTCACCAGGTTTATTGATCTCGAAATCGCCGTCATAAGTCCTTTCTTTTCATATGACCGGATAAAGAACGTAAGGGACATGGCGACGAGAACCCAAATGAATCCACAGTAGCACGCGAGGAAGAAGAGCCCTGTCAGGAAGGGTGTGATAAGGCTGAAGATCACTGAGATCAATGCCAGCAATATATACGCACCTACCATCATCACGAAGAACATAAACATGGTTCCCGCATACATCCAGAACGATGCGCGCACGCGGTCCCAGACGTCGCTTACCGAAATCCGGTTGGTCTTCTGCTCGTCGTATAGAATGATGTAATTATTTACGGTGGATATCGTCATACACGCCGTCACATAGAACAGCGTAAGCATGAGCACAAGCTGAAGCCAGAAACTCACAGAAAGCAGGTAGTTGGAAAATGCCTCCGCATTCTGACTAATACCCGAGATAATATTAAACATATCACCAACCATGGAGGTGATAATTGCCGCTGTTAGCACAACGCTTGGTCCTGCTATAATCAGAATGGATTTAAGAAGACGACCAAAGTTCTGTTTAATGAATTCAAAAGTTGCGTTGATGCGTCTGCTGAAGTCGCGTTCGCGCTGTAGTGTTATTATTTCAATATTTTCCATGTCGTTTTAGTTGGAAGGGGTAGATAATAAAGTACCAGATCATCAGGATAGCTGACAACCCTATTACCAGTGCCTTCAGGCTCCAGTGCATGAAGGCATACCGCGTGATGAACGATTCTATTGCGGCTGCAAGAATAATAAACGGGAAAAGACCCATGGCTATCTTCAGACCCTTGACCGCGCCGTTCTTGAAAGAAACCATCCGCGCGTATGTTTTTGGAAAAGTGAGCGAATTTCCGATCTCAAATCCGGCAGCACCTGCGATCACAATAGCACTTAATTCAATCGTACCGTGAAGCATGATAACCGGGAACGCGTGTGCCAGCTGCTGTTCTTTATAGAAGAGCATGATGAATGCACCCACCATCACACCGTTTTGAAACAGAATCAATCCCGATGCAATCGCGGTGAATACTCCGGCTACAAAACAATACAAGGCAACCTTGATATTGTTCCATGCAATCATGAAAAACATATTGACCTCGTCGGACATGGAATACACGCGCGTTGGATTTCCCTTTTCAATGTTGTCGAGCGTCATGTTAACGTAGCCGTCACCAAGAATCAAACGCACAAAGGTGTCGTCGTAAACGCTGGAGACCGCCCCGACTATCGCGGCCACAATAAAGACGATGAATGAATACAGGAGTGACTTCCGTGAATTGTAAATCACCTCAGGGAGTTCATATTTCCAGAAGGTAACGAACCGATTTGTCTCTTCCTTTTTGTTTTTGTAAATCTCCAGGTGAACCTTGCTGGCCAGCGAGTTCAAATACTGCGTGGTCCGGCTTCCCGGATATTGGGTGTTCGCAAAAGAGAGGTCGTCAGTTACCTGAATGAATAATTCAGCCAGCCGGTCCGGTTGAGCCTCTTTCTGGTGCTTGACAACTTTTTCGAATTCCTGCCAACGGCTTTTGTTCTGCCGGATAAACGCGGCCTCCTTCATACGACTTGTCGCGGTTAGGTCAAGGCGTCATTGGGTAGCAGCCGCCACCTCAATGACTTTATTCCATACGCGGAAAACATTTTTGGAACAGATCTGCTCAATCTGTTCCTCGGTATATCCGCGCTTCAATAATACAAAAATTAAATTTGGATATTGGGACACGTCCTTCAGCCCGACAGGTAAGGTATCCCCAACTCCGTCAAAATCTGAACCCAGTCCCACGTAGTCGATACCCACAAGTTTTACAACGTGGTCGATATGGTCGGCAACGCGTTCAACGTCGGAGTACAGTTCGCGATGGCTGTCGGTAAACTGATCGATAATGGATTTTGCCGCCTCATCACGCGAGGTGAGTCCCTTGTCGCGTAATACCTTCTCAAGAGAGTCGAGCAGGTCTTGATTCTTGCGCGCAACGGAGTCGATAAACGATGCGCCAAAGTTAATTTGGATCACGCCCCCATTTGCTGCAAGCTTACGAATCATATCATCCGACATGTTCCTATGAAATCCCGGTGTATACTTACGGCATGAAGAATGGGACGCTATAACAGGCGCGCTGCTGATTTTAATAACATCATAAAACGTGCTGTCGGACACGTGGGAAATATCCACCATCATTCCGAGACGGTTCATCTCGCGAACAACTTCCTCACCGAAAGGACTGAGTCCGTTCCAGCGGTCGGGGTCGGTATCGTACGATGAGTCGCAGATCTGATTGTCCTTCGAATGTGTAAGCGTAATGTATCGGATGCCTCTGTTGAAGAAGTACTCCACGTTCTTAATGTCGTTCCCGACAGGAGCACCGTTTTCCATTCCCATCGGAAGGGAGAGCTTGCCTGCGGCTGTGTTCGCGATTATATCGGCCGGGGTATTGGCCAGTGCGAATTTGTCGGGGTGAACAGTAGTTATGCCGCGAACCATGTCAATGAGCGAGTCCGCAAGAATTTTACCCATGTCAGGTTTGAGTTGCTCGCGTGCCGGTATGTAGATCGCCATGAAAGGAGCGTCCAGTCCGCCTTCTTTCGCGCGCTGGTAATCGAAGTCGCCTTCATTGGTTTGAACCGGGATATCCAGGAACTCGCGTTCGAGCCGGAAGTGTTTTATCCGAAGACGATATGGCATATCAACGTGGCCATCCGTAATAATAAACTTGTCGGCCAGCTCTTTTGCTTTCTTACGTAATGCTTCATTTTCACTTTCGCCGGATTCCTTTGTGGACTGACAGGAAATTAAAATCAGAAAGAAGAGCGGTAATAGTCGAAAAAAATACATGCTGAAATCGTTTGGGAATTTTTAAATACTTTTAAGGTTCAAATTGAAAGTTGCATAAAAAGTAAAGTTGATGCAAACGATTCGTGTTCACACAACGCAGAATGTATCAATTCAATATCCGTTGGCGAGTGTTGGAGATCGACTGTTAGCCTACATTATTGACCAGTTCATTTTGTTTTTTTACGCCTATGCGGCGATTCTGCTTCTTGACAAGGTCTTATATGCAGGTACCTGGTGGGTTTTCTTCCTGGTCCTGGGCGTGCCGGTAATATTTTACAGCCTTTTCTTTGAAATGCTGATGAATGGCCAAAGCCCGGGAAAAATGGCGATGCGAATCCGCGTTATCCGTCTGGACGGAACGCCACCCGGAGTCGGAGACTATTTGATGCGATGGGTATTTCGATTCATTGACTTTGGCGTATCCGGCGGTGCCGTCGCAATGATCACGATTGCTTCAAGTAAAAACGGGCAACGCGTTGGCGATATGGTTGCCGGCACCTCGGTGATCAAACTTGCTGCTAAAGAAGAAATCACATCAGAAGAAGTTTTCATCGCCCCCGACGAGGATTATGTACCGACATTTACGGAGGTGACCAGTCTGACAACGCGTGATATCGAACTTGTGCAACGTGCATTGGAGGTTAATCGCAGGCATGGGAATAGTCAGCCTGCCGTTGTCGCATCAGGGAAGATCAAAGCTATTCTCGGAATCGAAAGCGACCTGCCCCCGGTAAAATTCCTTTATACAATTGTGAAGGATTATAACCACCTTACTTCCCTGCCAGCGTGATGACTCTGCCTGAATACACGAAGGCGCAACTTGCCCTGCGAAATGGACAGGACAAGCCGGAAGTGTGGGTGGCTTTCGAGGGTGTTATTTATGATGTTTCAGCGTCGCGTCTTTGGCGCAGTGGAAAACATTATGAGCACTGGGCCGGGCAGGACTTAACCGATGAATTGGCGGATGCACCACATACAGCCTTTGTTTTCGATAAATTTAGTGCAATCGGCAAGTTAAAAAAGCAAGAATGAACAAATTGTGTGCGGACACATTTTAGAAAATCAGGTTTATTTGTATTTTTAGGCCGCATCCATGCCTCGCTGTAAAGCGGGCATCAAGTAACCGAACCTTTTCATGATCTTAATCGCTGACAGCGGAGGCTCCAAAATGGACTGGAGACTCATACATACAACCGGTACAATCACCCAGGCGCACGCCCCCGGATTTAATCCATACTATCAGCCCGTACAGGACCTCCAAAAGAGCATCAGCGATGTGCTGTTGCCTCTGATCGACGAACCTGTTTCGAAAATCTTTTTCTACGGTGCGGGCGTTTCGTCGGAGCGCAATCAAAATGTCATTAAGGATACATTTCATCAATTCTTCCATGATGCCCATATCGAAATAGGCTGGGATCTTCTTGCTGCGGCACGTGCACTCTGCGGACATGAACCCGGGATTGCCTGTATCATGGGCACAGGCTCAAACTCCTGCCTGTACGATGGGCGCGAGATCGTTGGCAATGTGGCAAATCTTGGATGGATACTTGCGGACGAAGGGTCCGGCGCATACATGGGAAAAATTCTGCTTGTAGATTACCTGCGTGAAAAACTTCCCGTGCATCTGGCAGAACGGTTTCGTGAGCGATATCCGTTCAACAGAGAAGAGTTTCTAGAAAAAGTCTACCAGCAGGAAAAGCCGAGTGCTTTCCTTGCATCATTTACGAAGTTTTTGTCACACCACTTAAAAGATCCGTACTGCTACCAGCTTGTGTACAATAGTTTTTCGGAGTTTTACGAAAACAATGTGATGCAGTATCCGGATTACAGGAATCTCAAGGTTCACTTTACCGGATCCGTGGCATTTTATTTCAGCGATATTCTCCGGCAGGTGGCAAACGACAAAGGTATAACCGTAAAGAACATCCTTGAAGGACCGATTGCCGGCCTGACGCTATATCATCAAAATCAGATGGCGTGACAACAACAGAGTCATCATCGCACTACGATAATCTCGAAAAGATGACTGTTTACGATCTCCTCGTGAACATCAACAAAGAAGATCACAGTGTACCCAAAGCAATCGAGCAGGTAATTCCTGCAATCGAAAAACTCGTAGATCGTATTGTAGAAAGAATGCAGGGCGGTGGGCGCCTGTTCTACATTGGAGCAGGAACCAGCGGACGTCTGGGTGTCGTCGATGCATCTGAAATTCCGCCAACTTATGGCATGCCACACGAAAAGGTAATTGGCCTGATCGCAGGCGGTGATGCTGCTATCCGCAAGGCCGTCGAGCACGCTGAGGATGATCCCGAACAGGCATGGAAAGATCTTGAAACACACAGCATAAATCAACAGGACGTGTTGCTTGGTATTGCCGCATCAGGGCGTACTCCATATGTTGTCGGCGGACTGCGCCGTGCCCGTGAAGCGGGCATTACCACCGGGTGTATTGTATGTAATACGGGCAGCGCCGTAGCTCGCGAAGCAGAATATCCGATTGAAGTTGTGGTAGGCCCTGAATTTGTAACAGGAAGTACAAGAATGAAAGCCGGCACGGCTCAGAAACTTGTACTTAACATGATCTCGACAACCGTCATGATAAAACTCGGGCGGGTAAAGGGCAACAAAATGGTCGACATGCAGCTTACCAACAACAAGCTGATTGACCGAGGCACACGAATGATCATGGATGAATTGCAGGTAGATCAGGCCGAGGCGGAACAATTGTTAAAAGAATTCGGCTCCGTGCGGAGCGCAGTTGAAAGCCGCAGACGCAATGCATCAGATCGAACCGTATCATAACTGGCTCAAGTATTACGATCCCACACTGGACGACCGTCTGCCCTTCTTCGGAAAAGAGTATAACTACGATCTTTACAGCGAAACTATTTACGGCTACTACATCGATCCAGCCTGGGATTCATTCGGATCAGAAACACTATATGCGAAAGTGCTCTTCGCCGACTATCATCAGGGCTACACGATAATCGAACTCATCGGGGAATGGAATGATGCGATTAACAACGACATCATGACACTTAAACGCAACCTTATTGAATATTTTTTAAAAGAGGGCGTAACGAAGTTCATTTTAATCGGTGAAAACATCCTCAATTTCCATGGCTCTGACGATTCCTACTATGAAGAATGGTTTGAGGAAGTCGAAGATGGCTGGATCGCAGCAGTTTCATTTCCAGAATTCGTAAGACAGGAAATGGAAAAGTTCCGTCTTGACTCCTACATGCTTATGGGCGGCACGTTGCAAATCGATAAGTGGCGAACGATGAACCCGTTCAATTTTTTTGATCACGTCGACGGGCTCATTCAGAGAAGACTCAACTGAACATTTTGCACCACAGCATCCGCGGGAACGAGGTAATTGCGTTTTGACTTCAATTCAACACACAAAACGCGGGTTCTCTTCAGCTTACCTTTTTTGAAATACCGCTTCTGAAACTGGAAGATACTTCCTTCGGGCAGTTGTTCGAGTATAATGTATTTATCAGCGTGGGGATCAAAACTCCGAAATGCTTCAATAAGACGCGAATCCGCAAATGAACTCGCTTTCGGGTTAACCATATGGCGACGCAGTTCATGCAGAATCTTTTCAGGAAAGACGTGTTCCCACATTACCGGGATCATCAGATCCGTAAACACCGATTTCCATTCTTCACCGTGCGCGTCAACGCGGTTTCCGTATCTCAGATAAACACGAAGGTGCGCAACTTCATGGATATACGTTTGAAGGAAAAGATATGCATTCAGGTCGTTATTCAGCGTAATCCTGGGATGGGCTTTACTGCCTTTGCTGGTAAAATCGCCGACTTTGGAATTCCTGCTCCGGGTAATCTTCAACTCGAACGGACTCTCTTTCCAGAGTTGATAGCAATATTCGACGGCGGCTGGCGGAACGTGTTTTTGTAATATGGATAAGATCTGTTGCATGGAATAAAAAAAGGCTTTAGCAAAAACTAAAGCCTCTTGTGTGAAAGCCGAAAGCGACTACTCTGCAGATTCCGCAGGACTTGCTGTTTCAAGCGTATCGCTTGCAGGAGTCTCCTCCTCAAATGCAGGTTCTTCTGCAGCAGGTTCCTCTACAGCAGGTGTTTCTTCAGCAGCGCTGTTATCCGCTTTCTGACCACATGAAGCTAAAGCAACTGCAAAAATAATTGCAGCCGCGAAAGAAAGTAGTTTTTTCATGGTTTGACAGGTTAATTTCAAGGCAATATAACAATACTGAAGTTAAGAGATGCAGTATTTGACCATGAATTACTTCTTTCGGAAGATTAAACGTACTGGGACTCCTTCAAATGAAAAATGCTCACGCAGCTTATTCTCCAAAAATCGCTCATATGATCCCTGAATGTACTGTGGAAGATTGCAGAAAAACGCAAACGATGGAAACCGCGCTTTAACCTGCGTGATATATTTAATCTGAATGTGTTTTCCTTTCATCGAAGGCGGTGGATAGTGCTCGATCTCGCGCAGCATAACCTCATTCAACTGGGAAGTTGGCACCTTCTTGGTTTTATTCTCAAATACTTCAACGGCTTTTTCAATAACCTGAAAAATACGTTGCTTGTTCAGTACCGACGCGAAGATGATAGGTATATAGTCTATTGGCGCCATCTTTTGAAGCATCTGCTTCTTGTATTTGTCTGCCGTCTTGGAGTCTTTTTCAATCAAATCCCATTTATTAACCATAATCACCATGCCTTTGCCCTGACGTTGAGCAAGGCTGATCAGGTTCAGGTCCTGTGACTCAAGTCCGCGTTCAGCATCGATCACGACTATACAAACATCGCTTTCTTCAAGTGCACGCAATGAACGCAGTACAGAATAAAACTCAACATCATCCTTCACCTTTGCTTTCTTCCGCACACCGGCTGTATCGACAAGTATGAAATTCTTTCCATACATCTTGTAGTAGGAATGAATAGCATCGCGCGTCGTACCAGCTTCGTCAGTCACAATGCTCCGATCAGTTCCCAGCAGTGCATTCAGCAGCGAAGATTTGCCCACATTAGGGCGCCCAACAATTGTAATGCGAGGTATTCCTGCATCGGGATCTTCGACACCTTCGGAGGGAAAAGTTTCGATTACGGCATCGAGCAATTCACCCGTGCCACTGCCATTCTCGGCGCTTATCGGAAATATTTCAGCATCGAGTCCCAGCGCGTAAAATTCAGTACTGAGAAGCGTCTTGTCCGGCGTATCCGTTTTATTTGCCGCTATAAATACCGGTTTATTTGAAGCGCGCAGAATGTTTGCAAAGTCCTTATCAAAACCCGTCAGCCCATCCTTAATGTCAACCATGAAGATTACTGCTGATGCTTCATCAATTGCAAGCTTGATTTGTTTACGAATCTCAGATTCGAATTTGTCTTCCGAGCCGGTGACGAAACCTCCTGTGTCGATTACAGTAAAGAACTTGCCACACCATTCCGCGTAGCCATAATGACGATCGCGCGTTACGCCGGGCATGTTATCCATTATCGCCTGCCGTTTTTCGATCAGCCTGTTAAAAAACGTTGACTTTCCAACGTTTGGTCTGCCTACAATTGCAACTATATTCGCCATGGCCTAAACCATATTTTCAAAGTTAATTACCGTTCAAGGTATCCGAACTGCCGGAGTTTATTTCTTTCTTTTCTCCAGTTTGCCGCAACCTTTACGTGCGTTTCCAGGAAGATTTTCTTCCCAAAAAACTTCTCCATGTCTTTCCGCGCTTCCGTGCCGACTTTCTTGATGGCACTACCGCCTTTACCAACGATGATCCCCTTCTGTGAATCGCGTTCGACGTAAATCAATGCGCTGATTCGAATAATTGCCCCTTCATCCTTAAAAGCTTCCACCAATACTTCGCAGCTATAAGGCACTTCCTGGTCGTAATTGAGGAATATCTTCTCACGAATGATTTCGGAAGCAAAGAACCGCTCCGTTCGATCCGTAAATTCATCTTCCGGAAAATATGGCGGATGAACTGGCAGATGCTCCAATATCTTTGGCAGTAAGCCACTGACGTTGGTGCCGAGTTTCGCAGATACCGGATACACGTCGAGGATGTTGGGCAACGACTCCTTCCAGTATGCGGTTTTATCAGCAACAGCACTTCCTTTCGCCAGGTCGATTTTGTTCAATACAACCAGGATCGGAATGTTCATTTTTGTAAACCGCGAAAATGTTTCGGGTTCGAACTTGTCATCGATACCCACAACCAGGAGGATCAGGTCAGCATCTTCCAACGAGACCTTCACATAATTCATCATCGCCTCCTGAAGCGAATACTTTGGTTCAAGAATTCCGGGTGTATCCGAATATACAACCTGGTAATCGTGACCGCTCAGAATTCCCATGATACGGTGTCGTGTCGTCTGTGCTTTCGCAGATATAATGGAGAGCTGTTCGCCGACAAGCTGATTGATCAACGTCGATTTACCGACGTTGGGCTTGCCTACGATGCTTACAAATCCTGCTTTAAATGTTGACGCTTCCACGGTTTCCGGAATAAAAAAGGCGACCGAAGTCGCCTTGAAAGTAGCGGGGACAAGACTCGAACTTGTGACCTTTGGGTTATGAGC